>CAZPIM010000157.1:0-4823 GCA_964586385.1 uncultured Anaerolineaceae bacterium | reverse complement strand
CCGTCCAGGGCAGTAAACCACACCGGCCAATAAACTGATTTGTCTCTTTATAAATCGTCGCCCATAATCCTAATTCAGGATGTTTGGGGTGACCATTCATGTGCCACTCCAGTTCTTCCCTGGTTTCCTCATAGTTTCTCGGAGCATCCGGAATGTATTTGATAATTTCGGGGTCACAATAGATCGCATATAAGTTATCAAGATCGGTTAGGATCTGATGTCTCAGAATTAGTCGCTTGGTTTCAAGAATTATCAATTGTTGATCCGTTCTTTTTAGTTAGTTGTTCAGCAGTGTTTGAATAGTAATTGTATGTTAATCAGAGTCTTGGATGTTGTGGTGTATCACCTTCCCGAGTCTTTGTATTTTTAGGTTTTAAAAAAAACAAATCAATTACTTTAGTCCGAATTGCCCTTCCGTAATATTACTAAAAAAGGTTCTTCGAATATTTATTTTGGTCCTGGAAAAGTTGTATAAGTGTAGGAAACAGGATGAAATAATGTATTCGAATTTGCCCGTACAATTAACAAGTTTCATCGGCCGTGAACGCGAAATAAAAGATCTCACACGCTTGCTGCTCAACGCGCACATTATTACGCTCACCGGACCAGGTGGCTGTGGAAAAACTCGTCTGGCAATTCAGATCGCAACAACAGTCAGAGATTCTTTTAAAGATGGTGTCTGGTTCATAGACTTGACACCAGTAAATGATCCTGATCTGATACCTCAAATGATAGTAACTATACTTGGACTCCAGCCACCACCCAATCAACCTGCAATGGAAGTTTTATTGGATTTTGTGATCGCTAAACAAATGCTATTCGTACTGGATAATTGCGAACATTTATTGGAGGCATGCGCCACTTTTACACGGGAAATGATGTGTCAGGCAACTGGATTAAGCATTTTTGCAACCAGTCGTGAAGCGCTTGGCGTAACAGGGGAAATACTTTATCCCGTTTCAGGGTTAACCAGGCCTTCGGAGAAAGATGGTCTGAAGATCAAACCGGATTTATTAATCCAATTTGATGCCATCCACTTCTTTGTTGAACGCGCTTGTGCGATTTCACCCGACTTCATCCTGACTTCAGAAAATGCAGAATCGATCATTGAGATTTGCAAGAGATTGGATGGATTGCCGTTGGCTTTAGAATTGGCCAGTGCCCGCATCCATGTTTTGACTGTGCAGCAGATAGCTTCCCGCTTGAATGACCGTTTTGCTTTGCTCGTTTCAACCCAACGCAGAAATCTTGACTCCCGCCATCACACCCTTCGTGCAGTAATCGATTGGAGTTATGAATTACTTTCCACTGACGAACAGAAATTCCTTAATCGGTTGGCAGTTTTTCCAAATGGCTGTACTCTGGACATGGCCGAGCTTATTTGTACCGGGCAAGGGATTGAGAAAGGGGATGCCCTCAATCTCCTCACCTCATTAGTAGATAAATCCCTCCTCGTTTCCGAAACAATTGGCCGAAGCCAGGCTCGATATCGTCTGCTCGAGACGATCCGTGCGTATGCACTCGAGAAACTGAGGGAATCCACTGAGATCAATCAAATTCGTGATCGGCATCTGGATTTCTTTGTTGCACGCTCAGAAGAGGCAGCACCAAAACTAAATGAAAGTCATCAAAAACTTTGGTTAGTCTGGTTGGAAGGTGAACATGACAATATACAAGCTGCGCTTTCCTGGTCTTTGGAAAGTGGGCAAATCGAATCTGGATTACGAATCTCTATTTCGCTGATACGTTTTTGGGAAATCCGTGGTTATGTCCAGGAAGGCATGTCCTGGCTTGAACGTCTACTCGCCAAAGCGGATGAGCGGGTTTCTCCAATTATCCATGCAAATGCGTTGGCGTTTGCCAGTTTTATGGCAATGTTCCTTGGTAATGCTTCGACCACCATGGCTTATGGCAAGCAAGCTGTAGCCTTAGCGGAAAAAATTGGAGATCAGGGTAATCCAATTCTCATACTTGCTTTAGCCAGCTTAGCCTCCGGAGCAAGAATGGAAGGTGATCATCAAACTTCTTTTTCAATTGAACAACGTGAAATTCAATTGTTACGAGATACAAATGGTCCACCATTCTTTCTGGGCATGGGCTTATTGGCTTTGGGAGGGGTAGCAATAGAATTGGGAGATTTCATTACTGCTCGATCTGCATTGAGTGAAAGCCTGGCGATTGCGGAAGAAGCTGGAGATGCCTTTCGAATTGCTCACGCGCTGAATTCTCTAGGTGACCTGGCGCGATGTGAGAAAAAATATAAAGAAGCACGTACGTCGTATGAGAACAGCGTGGCTCATTTGAGGGAAATAAATGCACAAAGAGATTTAGCGTCAATTTTGAATAACCTTGGGCACACATACTTGCACTTAGGTGATATCGTGCGTGCACAGGACCTATTCCGTGAAAGTTTGACCATTCATCAGTCAATGCATAATGGCATAGGGATGGCAGAATGTCTGATCGGCTTTGCAGCAATCGCTTTTCGGTATGGTGACCCAAAAGCTGGGGCACGATTATTAAGTACAGCCTCGATGATTGGTGGGCAGCGTGTTGCTACTTTTTCTGTTTGGCACGCTACACAAATGGAATATGAATATTATTTAGATTTAATTAAGCAGCAGCTCACTCCGGAAGATTTCCTGGAAGAACAAGCAGCCGGCTTTGCGATGTCACTTGAAAAAGCGGTTAGTTCTGTTTTAAGTCTCCCGTTCAAATCAGAATTGATGACAGTTTCTCCGGGAACACCGGATGGGCTAACTGAAAGGGAGTGGGAAATTGCAGCACTGGTCGGGCAGGGCAGAACGAACGGAGAGATTGCTGCGGAATTGGTGCTGAGCAAACGGACAGTTGAAACACACATCAGCAATATTTTTTCTAAGCTGGGGTACTCCAACCGAGCCCAGGTCATCCATTGGGCGATGGATCAAGGCAAAATCCAAATTACAAATTAATATTTTAGCTATGATCTTTCTAAAAGCAGGTAATATCAGTTTTGATTCTTTTTTGGTTTTTCAGTCTCGAAATAAGGGTGTCCAAGGTATTTTTACATATTGAGCTGTTACTTTAAATCAATATGTTTCTCATGTTGCGTCTGATGGGATTTTCTAATTTAAAAGCCAAAAATAGGCTTTAGAATTTAAATGCCAATTAATGACGCTTGATGCATTCAGGTGGATAAATAAATTTACCTGACTTTGTTAATGTAATTCCTTTCATTAAAGTTAAGATTGCGCGCTTTGAATGATCTGGCTGGCCAAATTGGTTGTACTTTTGCAGGAACAGTGAAATCGTCAATTGATTTAATCAAGATGGTTTCAATCTAATATTTTTTTCTCATAAAGGTTTCTTTATCTATTATTATCTTTTTGGTATCTGAACATTTTTAAAGAAACCAGCGCAAGCTGAAAATATACCTAAAACCATGGCAATTACCAATCCACATCGCTGATAGACAAATATTTTGGAAATATTTCCATTTATTTCTCTTTCGTATTCAGGATACGTGTGCATTTCAGTATGCATACGGACGACAAATTGATTCCAATAAGTCATATTTATCTTGTAACTGGAGTTAAACAAGTTCAATCAGTATCTGCAGGAGCAATAAATTAGGTAATCGGACTTTTAGCATCGGATTCAGTCGGTCAATCGGAGAAGTTTTTACGAATAAACTCACCCTCCAAATTGGTTTTAAAAGGCTACATTTGCTTTTTGAATTATGGTGCAAAACCCGGAATATGTTGTTTTTCTCACTCCAATTCTGCCAATCCATTGGTTTTTGAAAGACGAAGATGCTCCCTTTCTACATTTACCCAAATCTAAACCCTAAAGGAAAAATCATGCCGGTCCCGCAATCTCAATCACCCATACGCCGAATTTTTGGAGAAGCTTTCAATCACGGTCAATTGTCTGTGGTGGACGAAGAATTATCGCCAGCCCAATTAACACGCAACTTCGACGATGGTGCATCAAATAGCAAGGAAGGGTTAAAGTGGTTAATAGGAACATTTCGTACTGCATTTCCGGACCTTTATTGCACAGTTGAAGATGAAATCAGAGAAGGTGAAAAGCTTGCTGCCCATTGGACGATGAGCGGCACCCATGAAGGACCGTTCTTGGGAAATTCACCTACGGGCAAGCACATGAAAATACAAGGAGTTATATTTGCCAGGCTTGTAGACGGAATGATTGCTGAATATTGGATGCGCTTCGATCAATATGGATTGTTGCAGCAGTTGGGGATCATTCCCCGTTGAAAAGCCACAATATTCTTTTATTGAAATTTACAGGAAAAAGTTGATGGATAAAACTCAAATTGCTTCGTTTTTGCTCATACTTGGGACCATCTTGACATATACTGGTTTCGGAATTTTTCCTGCTCGAATTTACACCTCGAAAAACATCCAGGAAAGACTGGGTTTGCTCGCAGCCATGCCCCTCTGTTGGGTCATTTCACAAGCCATCGTAATTCTTGGTAGTTTAGTGATTGTGGCAGGTTCAATCTTCCTTATTTCATATTTTAGTGGCAGTCAGGGAATTCTCTTTGCATCGATAGGGGCGATTGGTTTTGTTCTGGGTCATATTTTTTGGATCTGGCAATTGCGATTGAGAATAATTCAACCACCATTATTTGCAAAAAATGAATTACCTGGTTGGTTGTTCGTAACCTATTCAGTACTTGTACTTCTAGGGATTGCAAATTTCGGAATCGCCTTTTGGTTTCAAGGAATTCACCAATTGCTGGGTGCATTTTTATTTTTTGCAGGAATCCTTGTGTTGGTTTTGTTCTTAAAGTTTAAGGACATGCCTCCATTTATTTA
>CAZPIM010000156.1:0-4945 GCA_964586385.1 uncultured Anaerolineaceae bacterium | reverse complement strand
GTTTTGGCAGGAAGCACGTTCTTTGTTTTGATATGAATATCTTTTGGTAAATTGTCAATTATATATTTTGTCCAGGCATAACGGGAAACGGAGCCACCTCCTGCTACATGATAAAGGCCTTTGTGTTGTTGAAAAAATTCATTCATTAACCCTTTCGAAGCAGGAAGAAACCGTGTTGTTAAATTTGCTAACATTCTCGCCCAGGTTGGGTTTCCTATCTGGTCATCAACGATCCGAAGAACTTCATAATTTTTGGACCATTGAATGACTTTTTGTAAAAAACCACCCTCTCTCATGCTATAAACCCAGCTTGTTCGAAAAATTAGGAAATCACATCCACTTTGTTGAATATATTGTTCACCCAAAAGTTTTGAACTCCCATAAACATTGATAGGTGATGGCGTGTCTTCTTCAACATAATCTCTTCCTAAAAATCCATCAAATACATAATCGGTAGAAATGTGAATCAACGGAATTCTGTTTTGTTTACATTTGTCTGCAATTAGACCTGGTGTGTCTGCATTAATTTTTGTGGCAATTTCTGGTTCGCTTTCGGCTTTATCCACAGCTGTATATGCGATTGCATTAAATATGAGGTTGGGTTGGATTTCTTGAATAAGATTTATGATCGGGTCCGGCTGTAAAAAATCAATCTCAGGGTAATCATAGGCAAAAACATCCCCCAAACAAAATAATTCTCTCTGAGCTTCCCAACCTAATTGACCCTTTTTCCCAAGCAATAAGATCTTCAATTTACCCATTTCCTTTATCAATCAGTTCTAATAGGTATTTTCCATACTCATTTCCCTGATAAGTTAAAGCTTGTTCTTTTAATTTATTTTGATCAATAAAGCCTTTATGAAAAGCAATTTCCTCCGGGCAGGATATCATCAATCCCTGCCTGTCCTGAACCGTTTGGACAAAAGTAGATGCTTGTAAAAGGGATTCGTGTTTACCTGCATCCAGCCATGCAACCCCACGTCCTAAAACTTCCACGAATAATTCACCATTATTCATAAAAATTTGATTGATGTCTGTGATCTCAATTTCTCCTCTAGGCGAAGGTTCGAGATCTTCTGCATATTTTACAACGCGATTATCATAAAAATACATTCCTGGAACTGCAAAATTCGATTTCGGAAATTCTGGTTTTTCTTCAATGGAAATTGCTTTTCCAAATTTATCGAATTCAACTACGCCATATCTTTCAGGATCTCGAACAGGATATGCAAAAATCGTAGCTCCCTTGATATTTTTGGCAGCATTTTCAAGCGTTTTACCCAATCCGCGTCCGTAAAAGATATTGTCTCCCAAAATTAAAGCAACTGAATCTTGACCTATAAATTCCTTGCCAACAATAAACGCGTCTGCCAATCCTCTTGGTGTAGCTTGTTGTTCATACTGAAAGTTTAATCCCCATTGCGTACCATCTGACAATAATCGTTGAAACAATGGCAAATCTTCTGGTGTGCTAATGATAAGAATATCCTGAATTCCAGCTAACATCAGCATGGAAATCGGATAATATATCATCGGTTTATCATAAACAGGTAATAACTGTTTGCTGATAGCCAGTGTTAATGGATATAATCTCGTACCTTTTCCGCCTGCTAAGATAATACCTTTCATGTTTCCCCTTTATCGATTTTCGTAATTATTGGTAAGCCAATTTTGAAATGCAACATTTCCGGTTATTTTTTCAATCCAGTTTTGATTTTCAAGATACCATTTTACGGTATTCTTCAAACCTGCTTCGAGGTCATATCTTGGTTCCCATCCAAGCTGTGATCCGATTTTGTCGATATTCATATCATATCTAAAATCATGACCTGGACGATCCTGAACGAAAGTGATCAACTTGTCATGAGGTAAGTATGGTGATTGAGGTAAATATGTATCTATAATAGAGCAAATCATTTTAACGATCTCGAGATTTGGAAATTGATTGACACCACCAATATTATACGTTTCACCTAGAACGCCATTCTGGAGAATAGTGTAAATTGCTTCGCAGTGATCCTCCACATAAAGCCAGTCGCGTATTTGTTGACCATCTCCATAAACCGGTAAAGATTTTCCATTTACCGCGTTTAAGATCATTAAGGGAATTAATTTTTCTGGAAACTGACGAGGACCATAATTATTGGAACAATTCGAAATTGTTACCGGTAATTTATAGGTATTAAAATATGAACGGACAATGTGATCACTCGAAGCTTTGGATGCAGCGTAAGGCGAATTGGGAGCGTAAGGCGTATTTTCCGTAAACCCAGGATCTCCAATTTTTAACATCCCAAAAACTTCATCAGTGGAAACATGGTGAAATTTTTTACCTTCGAAACCACCTAAATCTTTCCAAATAAGCCGGCAGTTTTCCAATAGATTATAAGTACCTATGATATTGGTATAAATAAATTGGCCAGGTGAAAGAATGGATCGATCTACATGTGATTCTGCTGCAAAATGAACTACAGTATCTATGGCGAATTCACGCATTACATTGGATACCAGATCAAAATCACAAATATCACCCTGAATAAAATGATAATGATCATAGTTCAAATCAGCTAAATTCTCTAAATGACCAGCGTAAGTCAACAAATCCAAATTTATTAAATTCAGATTTGCTTGCACCTTGGTGAGGAAACGAACAAAATTCGACCCAATAAACCCAGCACCACCTGTAATTAAAACATTTTTCATCTGTTTATTCATAAACCTCAGCTTCCCTAAGATTTTTCCCCAAAAGATCTTTTGGCGATAAAACTGGAATCAAGTCCTTCGATAATGGCCATTGTATTCCAATTTCCGGGTCATTCCAAATTAAAGTTCGTTCATATTGTGGCGCATAAAGGTCAGTAGTACTATACATTATTTCTGCCCAATCACTCAATGCCAAAAATCCATGAGCAAATCCCGGTGGAACCCACAATATATTCTTGCTTTCTGAGTCCAACTGCAGACCAACCCATTTTCCAAATGTCGGGGAACTCTTTCGTAAATCAACAGCAACATCGAAGATTTCACCAGAAATGACCCGGACTAATTTACCTTGAGGATTTTGAATTTGATAGTGTAAACCTCGCAAAACACCTTTTCTCGACTTGCTTTGGTTTTGTTGAACAATATTTATAGCGATGCCATTAAGGGAATACTTATTCTTTTGATATATTTCATAAATGTAACCCCTCTGATCGTTGAAGATTTCTGGTTTAATGAGAATTATTTCTTCAATGGATTGGCTTTCAAAATACATCATTCACCTCAAAGAAAACTGGTTATCAGGAAAGCCTATATTTTTGGATAGCAATATCAGGTGATCCGATATATTTCGCTTCCCCGTGATCCAACCAACAAGCGCGTTCACATTTTTTAGAAATTGTGTCCATATTATGTGCCACAATGATAATTGTTGTTCCGTTTTGTTGAAACGAATCAATCCGATCAAAACATTTTTGCTGAAAATGTTCATCGCCAACCGCAAGTACTTCGTCGACTAATAAAATTTCAGGTCGTGTATCTGTCGCCACCGCAAAACCCAATCTGGCCCACATACCTGTTGAGTAAGTTCTTAATGGAGAGTCTATAAAGTTTTCCAATCCGGAAAATTCAACAATACGCGCATATTTTTCTTCCATTTCTTTTTTATTAAAACCTAAAAGTGCGCCATTTAAAAAGATATTCTCTCTTCCTGAAAGTTCTGGATGAAATCCTGCACCAATTTCTAGCAATGGTGCGACAATTCCATTGACTTCAATTCGCCCGGTTGTTGGAGCAAGGACCCGTGCAATAATTTTTAACATGGTACTTTTTCCTGCCCCATTGTGACCAATTAATCCAAATACTTCTCCATGATTTATTTCCAAATCAATATTTTGAAGAGCAAAGAAAGATTTGTGCTGTATTTTTCCTTGCACCATTTTGATCATGTATTCTTTAAATGTCCCAATCCTTTCGGACGGGATCCGATAGTTTACAGAAACATTAGTGAATTTAATTCGACAATCCATATTTAAATCTTGTGTGAAAATTCATCTGAACGATAAACAAAAAACATCCAACCGACAACAAAGAAAACAATTGCAAAAGAAAAAGGAATTATCCACTCAGAAAAATTAGGTAACCGGCCATAAATGAGAGGAATACGGAATAATTTCACCATGCTATACAAAGGATTTATTGTTGAAATAACCGTGGCAATGTTCTCAGGCAATATTTCTTCAGGGTATATAATAGGCGTCAGATAAAGCCAAGCAGTTAAGACGATATTATACATTTCAGCAACGTCAGGAAAATAAACTGCAAAAGCCGAAATAATCAATCCAAAACCCAACGTAAATAGAGCTAATATTATTATTGGTACAGGTAGAAAGAGAATTGAAGCTTTAACCGGAACTTTACTGACAATCATGACGATAATCATGGGAATGAGAGAAAGTAATACGTTCACAATACCAGTGCCAATGGCGGCAAGGGCAAATGACGTACGTGGCATGTAAATTCTTTTTAAAAGCCCTTCTCCCCAAATAAGATTGACCATGCTTGCATTTGAAGCCTGAGAAAAGAAACCCCATGCCATCAAACCACTCAAAACATAGACGGGATAACCTTCTGTCATTTTAAAAACTTGGGAAAAAGCAATAGAAAGTACTATCATTGTTCCAAGAGGATTTAACATTGTCCAGGCAATGCCAAGAACAGAACGTTTATATCTGGTTACTACATCCCTTCTTAATAATTGGGATATCAGGAATCGATATTTTAAAACTTGTTTAAATTCCTCAAATGGTTTTAGAGGATGTTTATTAGAATCGTATATATAGGTTGACGATTTTTCCAAACCAGCTCCATCACGCGACAATTAGTCCTAAGCATTATACCAAATCACGAAGGTTCCTTATCGTATTCGATCTCTTCACTTTCTGGTATTAAGCAAACAACCAAA
>CAZPIM010000155.1:0-4948 GCA_964586385.1 uncultured Anaerolineaceae bacterium | reverse complement strand
GAACCGGCGAGGAAAATGAAGATAATCAGGAAAATGACACCACAACCACACCCGGAACACCCTCGCCCAAAGCCAAAACTCTTCTGTAACCAGTCAAATAATTTGTCCAGCAAAAATAATTTGAGTAACCCTACCAGACAACCATCACGATTATCCATCCCTACCTCCCGAATCAAAAGTCAAATTTCATTTCTACATCTATATAACGAAAAATCCGCCATTAGGTTTCTTTTTTTAGAAATAATGTTGCGGATTTATTTCCGAAATTGATTTTTTCAGCTGATGATTTGTTGTTGCAATATTTTATTTGACCGCAGCAGTATGCTGATATTTATCAGTGCCAGAGAAAGCAGAACAAATGGTCCTAATTGGCTCAGGAAAATGGGAAGATTCCCAATTTCATCCGAGAAAGGTAATAAAGGCGTAATACCGGATAACAAAGCGAAAAGATTCCAAAGCCCATGGATTAATACCGCAGAAAAATAATTCCCCAAAAAGCGTCCCCAGTTGCGATTATAAAAAGCGCTTGCCAACCCCCAACCGACCAATCCGGAAAGGGTTACATGCAACAAACCGGTGCCCATTCTGCCGATGAGTAAAAAGAACCAGCTTGTGTCGGATGGAGAACCGATTGCACCGAGTGTTTCCAATGTGGCAAAACAGGCTCCGGCGATTAAACCACCCACGAATCCCTGCGAAGGTGTGAGTTTCCTGCCTGCCAAAAACCATAACGCCATCGGCTTAAAAAATTCTTCCATCAGGGGCACAAGAAATGCGATGATAAAAATACTACCATTCAGGACTGCAGGGTTTTTGAAGAGTTTGATTAATAATTCTTCAGCAATTTGCGGCTCTAATTGACCGAGTGATAATTGTTCACTATATTGGATAATTTGCCGGAATAAATCGGGTTGGTTCATCAGCCAAATCCCAATCACAAGCAGAACCAGGATAAAGACTAAGACCTCAGCCACAAGGATGAATGGCATGGTGACGAAAAAATTAAAACCAGCAATACCCCAGGTCCGATTGGGTGAGCCGGTACTTAATCGGTTCGAGCCGATTTTAATTAAAAAGAGTAATGGTATTGTGACCAGCGGAACGACAAAGATCGCATTCAAATATCCGGTCCAGCTCCAATTACTACTGATAAGCGTGATAATTAAGGACAAAAGCCATATGATGATGAGTAAAAAGGAAATTCTCTTTTTCCAGATATCCGGAACTACAGGAAATTTTTTCCGCTGTAATCGTAAAACGGAATAATATAAACCCGGGGTAAAGAGAAAGCCGATCAAAAGAGATGACCAGGCAATGACCATTATCGTACTGGTTTGTTGAACGGATTGCGGGTCGCTGGTTAACCCCATGAATGCCATCACAAAGAAAAGGAAACTGATTGCTAAGCCAATCAATAAACCCAGACTGCTCATCACAGTCTGGGTAATCGTGTACAATTTTGCTCGCCCCTGTAATTGATTGTCGATTGGCATTATTTTTCTACGATGGTAATACTCAAAATCCGGTCCGGGTCAGCCAGCACTGTATCAACAGATGGATTGCGTGCTGTCAGATTTGTTACAACATCCATTCCTTGAAGTACCTTGCCAAAGACAGTATAGCTTCCATCCAGTGTCGGTTGTGCTGCATAGGTAATGAAGAATTGACTGCCGTTGGTATTCGCACCCGCATTTGCCATTCCCACAACACCTTCACCGTCAAATTTTAGTTCGGATATTTCATTGGCATAGGTATAGCCTGGACCACCCATACCGGTTCCTAGCGGATCTCCGGATTGGGCGACAAAATCTTTGATGACACGATGAAAAGCAACATTATTAAAGAAGCCTTCACGAGCGAGAAATACAAAACTATTGACTGTCAATGGGGCTTTGTCTGGAAATAAATCAATAACGACATCACCTTTAGTCGTTGTGATCGTCGCGGTATATTGTTTCGCTGGGTCAATCACCATAGGTGGACATTGTTTGAAGGTGCTTTTATCGTAGTCTATTAAATCGAGGATTCCTTTGAGGCTTACATAGTCATATGGTCCTTTATAAGGAACACCATTGATAATGATAAATACGCTGGGTGTACCGGAGAGACCGATTTTTTCGGATGCATCGTTATAAGCAACATCTAATTTTGCCTGAATGGTGTCGGATTGATAATCTTCGCTAAATTTCTTGGTATCAAGACCAATCTGTTGCGCTAAATTCTGAGCAAATTGATCGAATTGTGTAATGGTATACCCGGTGGCTCCCCAGGTAGATTGACTCAGAAAGAGCGCATCATGCATTTCAAAGAACTTGCCCTGTACACCGGCAGCTTCTGCTGCTCTGGCCGCAGACATTGCGCGGTCATGGATACTGATCAGAGGGAAGTGGCGAATGACAACATTCACTCTGTCTCCAAAATCCGCTTGAAATCGTTCCAGTTCCGGTGCTGCCTGGCTGCAATATGGGCATTGAAAGTCAGTATAGACAATCACGGAAAACTCAGCATCCTTTGAGCCCATCATCCAATCACCGTCCTGAGGTAATGGTACAGGAGGGATTTGATCTGCCGGAATTTCCGGTATTAAGCTGCCGACCACGCACTCGGTTGGATCGCCAGTCTGACTGATCTCCCTGGGACCACTGGTAGTTGCGGCTTCGGTTGTTGGTTCTGTGGCTGAAGGGGTTTCCTCCGTTTTTGGCTGGCATGCCGATAGAATGAGGCTTGCCATTAAAACAATTACGACCAATAAATGAAACTTACGCATAAGATATCCTACCTTTCAAACTGCGCTGCAGGTCAGCCGGTTGCCGGTATCTGCAACCTGGTACCAATTGCCTTACGCAGGGCTAATTGTACTTCATTAAATGTCTGGTCTCCGTTAATTTTTATCCAACGGGAAGGGGAGGCTGCTGCTAATTCGAGATATCCATTTCGAACCCGCTCATGAAATGCAAGCGTAAAAGCATCCAGTCGATTCCATTCGCCCCCATTCTTTTTTCGCCGTTCCAAACCGGACATTACATCCAGGTCGAGTAGTAAAGTCAAATCAGGGTAAAGACCGCCGGTCGCAAAATCCAAAAGATTGCGTAAGTCATTCAGATCGACTCCATGCCCATAGCCTTGATAAGCCAGGGTAGAATCAGCATAACGGTCACACAGGATGATGGTGCCTTTATCTCGTAATGGACGAATGACTTCCTCAACCAGTTGAGCTCGCGAACTGAGAAAAAGTAAAATTTCGGTTCGTGGGTGCATGGCGGTGTTTTCCAGTTTATTGAGTAATATCTCGCGAATTTGATTCCCAATTCCGGTCCCGCCAGGCTCGCGCGTCGTAAATACATCATATCCCTGTGACCTTAACCAGTCTGCCAATACGGGAATTTGCGAGCTTTTTCCACTGCCATCCGGGCCTTCTAATGTAATAAACATGGTTACTCCCGAAAAATTCGAACCCTGCGATTGGGTTCTTTACCATATGAATGCGAAACAAGTTGCGCCTGTCTGGCCATTTCATGCTGTAAGCGTCGGACAGCTGCGGAAGCAGGAGGTAGATCGGACCATCGTTGACCATTCAAAACAGCGCGAATGGCTTCTTCTGTTAAATGAGATGCCAGATCCCATTCATCTGTTTTTGAAAAATTATCCAGGTTAATATTATAAATTTCCGCCAGGGTTTTTTCCATCTGGTTGACTGTATTCGATCGCAGGAAATATAAAGGCACACCCCGTTCTTCTGCATCAATTAACAATTGCTGGCGGGAACGGTAATATGTGCGCAAGGTCAAAACCAGATCGGCTTCTTCCGGGCTGCGAACCACGATGGTTGGTACGTTCAATCGCTTGGCAGCCTGTTCCAGACGATTACGTGCGACTCCGTAGGGGAAAATACGCACTTCCTGGAGTTTTCTTTGGTCGCTTCCAGATGCCGGGATAGGTCTTCCCTGGGGTTCAAAGCTGAGTGATTGAATGGATGCGCTTGTACCGTTCTCAGCACTGCGGCGCATGCCCTGCGACATGGTCGGGCGACGCGGGTTTATAGCCGGTGCAGGTCCTTTTTCAATATGAATCTTATGATTTGCATCACGATAACGCAGTTCAGGTGGGAGCGGGTAGCTTCTTAAGAGTGAATCAACTGCCTGCGAAACATCTACATGGATCGCCAGGCGATTGCGTTCCTGAATTTCCACCAAAACATCAAAGGTGGGAGGAGAACGCCGTTCCAGAACCGTCTTTTGCGTGCCGCGCCGGCGCGCTTCTTCATCAGATAGGGTGACGGACTCAATCCCTCCGATCAAGTCAGAAAGAGTCGGGTTCAATAACAAGTTTTCAAGTGTGCGGCCGTGGGCAGTGGCGATTAGTTGAACACCGCGTTCGGCGATGGTTCTGGCAGCCATTGCTTCCAGTTCGCGCCCAATTTCGTCGATCACGATCACTTCCGGGTTGTGGTTTTCAACTGCTTCAATCATGACTTCGTGCTGTAGCGAAGGTTGAGCGACCTGCATCCGGCGCGCCATACCGACTGCCGGATGGGGAACATCACCGTCACCACCGATTTCATTGGAGGTATCCACGATGATGACGCGTTTCTTTTCTGCCAGAATACGCGCAGCTTCCCGCAGCATGGTAGTCTTGCCAATGCCCGGTTTCCCTAGCAAAAGTACGCTTTTTTCCGATTCGATCAGATCCTGAATGATTTCGATTGTACCGTAGACCGCACGACCGACCCGACAGGTCAGACCCACCACGCGTCCGCGCCGGTTACGAATGGCAGAAATACGATGCAGGGTACGTTCCATCCCTGCCCGATTATCGGCATCAAAGTCACCGATTTTTTCCACCACTGAAACCAAATCCTCGTGGGTGATATCCGTTTGTGCCAGGTCAATTTCCTCACCCACAAAGCGGGCTTTTGGTTTTCGACCTAAATCCAGGACGATCTCAAGCA
>CAZPIM010000154.1:0-5152 GCA_964586385.1 uncultured Anaerolineaceae bacterium | reverse complement strand
GTTCGGTCGAACTGCATGTTGAACGAGTATTACCATCGCCCGGATGCCACCGAAAAAGCCATGATTCCTGGCGGATGGTATTTGACAGGCGATTTTGGGTATATGGTTAACGGTGAATTGTATATCACCGGTCGCAAGAAAGACCTGATCATCGTTGGGGGAAAGAACATTTACCCCCAGGATCTCGAAATATTAGCCATGGAAGTGGATGGCGTCCATCCCGGGCGCGTCAGTGCATTCGGCGTTTTTGATGATGAAAAAGGCACCGAGGATGTGGTGATTGTGGCCGAAGTGGATACGGAAAATCCCGACGAGCGTGAAAAGATTGGTGAGCAAATTCGGGCTGTGATCACACGCGGATCAGCAGTAGCTCTTCGTAATGTGTATCTGGTCGGAGCGGGTTGGATGGTGAAAACCTCCAGTGGTAAGAATGCGCGTCTGGCCAATCGTGAAAAATATCTTTTAGAAACCGAAGGTCAGACGATAATATAATCATTTTTTGTTTCCATTCACTTCGGAAACACATATAATTAACAATATCAATCGATCTATCGCATCTGGAGTAAATCGTGTTTAATACCTTACTCGGACAATCTATCATTGCTGGCATACTCGTGGTCATATTCTTGATCTTCCTGTATGTATTTGCTGCCAGCCATGAAAAGCAGAAGCGAAACGATCGACGTAACTTCCAATCCAGCTTGTATCTATCCCAGGATTTGACCGATTTGAAATCGCAACCAAAACGACTGTTTAAGAAAGACCCGCAGGATCCGTTGCTGACCTTTGTGTATTGGGTCATCTTACCGCTCTTCTGCGCATTTGTATCCGTTATGCTCATCCTGCTGGGAAAAACACTTTTTTAAAAGATTAAACCATGTATGCCCCTTGCGGGTACGAAGATCACAAAGAAAAGAAAAACCAAGATCACGAAGAAGAACCGCCATTTTAAAAACTGGTTAGCATTCGAAAAATCGATATCCATCCCAAATCGAATATGATTTTGGATTAATGATGCATTCTCTTAATTCTTTACCAAAAATATTTTTATCTGTGTTCATTGTGTTTATCTGTGGTTTATTGTTTTATATAAATCAGCATCCCGTCACTCCCGTAAATATCCGTCGGGATTTTTTCCAATAATTGATATTGTGTCAGAAAGCGTTCATCCTTGAGCAAGCCATTGCGCCCATAGACTTCAAGAAAAATAACCGCATCCGGACTCTGGTCAATGATCAGATCGGGGGCGATGGCATAATTGATCACATAATAGCGCTGGTCAAGCGGGTAATACGGCAGCGCTTCGGGTGAATTCAACCCGACCGTATCCAGAATGCGCGCATTGGTGAAATAACCCAGCACACCCACATCCCCCGCAGCCAGTGTTTTCCCATCCTGCACATAGGGTGTCACAACCGAAGACGCCTGCCCATAGAGCAGTTCCAGCTTGTACCAGGACATCTTCGGGGCAGGATGGCGCATGCCGTGATCCGGAATCCAGGACCAGGCAGAAAGCAGATTGGCAAGGGGTAAGATGATCAGAAAAATGCACAGAATCGCCGTCTGCACGGTTTTGGAATTAATTTTCAGCTTTGAAAGAATCGCTGTCAGCAGAGTATGAATCCCTATCAATATAAAGAGCAAATATGCAGGCAGCGGAGGGGTCAGGTACCAACGAAAAATCAATGGGTTAGCGATAGCGAACACCAGCAGATAGATCCAGGGATAGGCGATAAAAGGCATGGTACGGGTGTTGGCTTTGAAGGCTTTCAATGCTCCCACAGCAAACAGAGCCGGATATACCAGCAACCCGCCTGCCACCGCAATCAAAGATCCGAACCACTGGTCGTTCATGAAGGGGGTGGCATAATGCTGGATTAAGCGTACCAGAGCTTCCGTCGAATCCAGCCGGTATGCACCTAGTTTAGCCTGAACCGAATGCGGAATGGGCGATCCAAATTGGATTGTGGCAAAGGAATACCAGACAAGAGGTAACACAACCAACGCAAGAACGTCCTTCCAAAGTAATTTTTCCTGCTTGCGCACGACGCGAATCAGATGATCCAGGGCGATTGGGATCAATAATAAAATGGCATCCGGACGGGTCAGAATCGCCAGGCTACCCAACAAGGCAGCCGGGAAAATCCGGTGAGTCAGATAGAAATAAAAAGATGAAGTCAAAAGAAAAATGTAAACACTGGTTTCCAAACCACCAACGGAAAACGTCACACTGTAAGGCAGTATGCACCAGATAAGCGCGGTTGCCAAACCAGCCAGGGGCTGCTTCAAATGCCTGCCGATTTGCCAGAGTAAAATTGCAGTGGCTGCATCCGCCAGACTGTTGAGGACTAAAGCCAGGGTTGGGAAGTTGGCATCCGTTCCACCGCTGACAGCACCCAGGGATACCATCAAAAGAGTATAGAGCGGGGTAGTTGTACCCAGAACAGGTTCTCCCGGGTTAAAAACAAATCCCTCTCCGGCCAGGATATTGCGGGCATAACGAAAGGTAATGTAAGAATCATCAATCGTGCGCGGTCCGGGGATCCAGCGAGCGACTAACGCCAATGTAATAATCAGAAGGGGAAGATAATACTTGCGTTGCTGCATCCTTTAATTATAGTAGGGATCATTGAATTCAGACATCAGACCAACAAGAGGCAACGGAGTGAATTGCGATTCCTGAAGAAAAGTCAATTCGGGCATAGATTTTTTGGACTGAACCTATAATTAACAGTAGGAATGAAACCAATTGGACCAGGAGGCATGCATAATGAACTACACAACCATCATTATCTATATCCTTTTCTTCGGTGGGGGACTATTTCTCATCGTCTCGGCTATTCTTCAAAATTCCAAAGCAAAAAAAGCTACCGAATGGCCGACCGTGCAGGGAGTGGTTGAGGATTCTCAATTATCCATCCGGCATGGCCGATCCAGCTCCGGAACCACATCAACCCAATACCGACCCAAAGTGACTTATCAATACCTGGTCAACGGGCAGAGCATCAGCAATGATTCGATTGCTTTTGGGGACGGAAACATGTCCAGGAAAAAAGCGGAAGAAAAACTGGCGGAATATCCAAAAGGTGCCATGGTGATGGTACATTACGACCCGGAAGATTCAGCCAAATCCGTATTGGAAACCAAAGCAAACAGTTTTGTCACTAATCTTGTGATCGGAATTCTTACACTCGTAATCGGCGTGGTGATCGCTTTTGTTCTGAAGTAAACCTACCAGATTTTCGGTATCAGGCGATAGCGAACTTTTTGCATATAATCCGCATATCCAGAAAGATCCTTTTTGAGAATCTTTTCTTCGTCCAGAATACGCCAAATCAGCCCGGGTAAAATAATAACAAGGACAACCAATCCCCAATAAGAACCCAGCGCCAACGGAACACCAATCATCATGATCAGCACGCCGGCATACATTGGGTGGCGAATGTGTGCATACAGACCGGTCGAGATGACTTTCTGATCTTCCGAGGTCTCAATTGTTGAGCTGCCAAAGGTGTTTTCTTTGAAGACCAGGTAATTGACGAACAAACCCAGGGCGACCAGTACGTCTCCCAACAACGATATATACCAGGGCACGAATGACCACCCGAAGCGCACGCTCAGCGCGCAGATCACCAACAATGTCACAATACCGATCACAGCAAAAGACATAATAATTTTTTGAACCGGGCTTGTTTCGGCTGCCGGACCGACCTTCTTGCGCTTTTCCAGCAGGGCAGGGTCCTGTAAAGATAGATAGATGCCAATGGCGTTTACAGAGGTCAAAAATACCAGAATAAAGACCCAGGCTTGCCAATAACGCAGAGTCCAGGCAGGAAGGAAAAGCAGGATTCCGAGCGCGATTAAGCCGAAAAGAAAGGTTTTTAGGGTGGAGAGGATCAGTTTTGGCATGGATTAAGTTCCTCGAAACAAAACAGGGATTCTTGACTAATTGTAGTACCAATCCAATTAAAGAAGGTTTTATCACTTCTTTACATTGAAGCCAAAGTTGTCATTGCCAGCTAAAAATGCAGTTTTACCGAAATGCAATAAACTTGCCCTTCCAATTCTGAGTTTTTCAATCTGAAACGCGGTCCAATTCCCGCCAACTCACCAGCTCCCCGGCGCTTGTTTTCATCGATTGCTCGCCGCCATAGACCACATAGCCCGGCTTCCCGGCTTGCCCACTCAATTTTTGCCAGTATGTCAAATTATCAAAATAGCTGGTTGAGATGGTTTTTCCGGATTTAATTTCGATTGCCACCAAATCTTCATTGTTTTCGAATACACAATCAATTTCTTTTCCATGATTATTCTGCCAATAATAGAGCGTACGACTTTCTCCACGATTGAAATTACGTTTAATGAACTCATTCAGGATCAAATTTTCAAACAGCGAACCTTTCATATAATGCGTGCGAACTTGTTCCTGCTCACGGATGCCCAGCAGTGAACATGCCAGGCCGCTATCATAAAAGTAGAGCTTGGGGCTTTTCACCAGACGCTTATTGAAATTATGATGATATGGTTGCAGACGATACAGAATGAAGGAGCTTTCCAGGATGGAGAGCCAGGATTTGGCTGTGTTTGGGCTGATACCGGTGTCATTTGCCAGGCTGGCATAGTTGAGGGGTTGTCCGATACGTCCAGCGCATAGCTGTGTGAATAGTACAAAGGTGTTGATGTCCCCGATATTTTTTATAAGGCGAACATCCCGGTCTACATAGGTCTGGATATAGGATGGATAAAAATCGGTTGGTGAGATTTCGCGATCGTAAATACGTGGGTATTGTCCTTTGAAAATCAGGTTTTCATAGGGTTCTTCCAATGGTTCCAGTTCTTTCAATGATAAAGGCAATAGATTCAAAATTGCTGTTCGCCCTGCCAATGTCTGGCTGATTTTTTCCATCAACAGGAAGTTCGATGAGCCGGTCAGGATAAAGCGAATCTGGCGGTCCCCATCCACAAGCCCTTGAATATAAGAAAACAGTTCCGGTGTATTTTGGATTTCATCCAGAACCGCTCCCTTAGGGTAATTGGAAAGGAAACCACGAGGATCGGAAAGCGCAATTTGACGGACGTCCGGATCTTCCAGAGAGACATAAGGCAAAGCAGGGAAGGCGGCTTTTACCAGCGTCGTCTTTCCAGACTGGCG
>CAZPIM010000153.1:1258-5211 GCA_964586385.1 uncultured Anaerolineaceae bacterium | reverse complement strand
CAGGAAGCGATGGCTGAATTAGCCTCGCAATTGGATCTTTCACAGGTTTTACGCAGAATTTTGGTAACCTTAAAAAAGGTTCTTAATTATGATAGCGCGACATTATTCTTAAAAATCGAAGAAAATCTCAAGGTCGTCGCTGCAAGAGGTTTTACCAACACAGCCCGATTAATCGACAAAACATTTCCAGCGGATGACAATTTATTGGGAGAAATTCAAAGATTAAACCAGCCACTTATTTTGCAGGACGCAAGCCAGGAGCCACGATTTAAAAAATGGGAAGGGTCGGAATTTGTTCGGGGATGGATGGGCGTTCCATTGATTCGTCATGGGCTATTTATTGGGCTCATGACTTTGGATAGTGAACATGTTGGGGCATACATTCAGGATGATGCAATAATTGCCCAAACATTTGCGGACGAAGCGGCTATTGTTATAGAAAATGCAAGACTTTATGAAAGAGCTCAAATTCTGGCGACATCGGATGGATTAACAGGTATATATAATCGTCGTCACTTTTACGAACTTGCTAAGAATGAGTTCGAACGAAGCCAGCGTTATCATAATGCTTTATCCGTTGTAATGATTGATATTGATCACTTTAAATATATTAACGATAAATTTGGTCATTCTGCAGGTGACCAGGTCTTAATTCAATTTGTTAATAGAGTCAAAAACGAATTGCGTAGTACGGATATATTGGCTCGTTACGGGGGAGAAGAATTCTCAATTCTCTTACTGGAATCTGACCAGGATGAAGCTTTACAGGTAGCTGAGCGTATACGAGAGGTGATCGCAAAAGATCCATTTGAATTGCAAGCTGCCCAACCATATATAACGATTAGTTTGGGTGTAGCTACAAATGAGGAAGATGTGGATCAATTGGATATGTTAATCGATCGTAGTGATAAAGCTTTGTATGAATCCAAACAATTTGGACGAAACAGGGTGAGAGTCTTTCACTAGAGTTGATAAATTTTTTATTTATTAAATCAATGTTATAACTAGTTTTTTGCTCACAAGCTTAATTAATCAACATTTGAATTGTTTTAATAATATGGGATTTTAATTTTCTTAATCCGGATGAAAATCGATGAAAGTCAAAAACTTTACTTCCTTTATAAAAAAAATTCCATTTGAACAACGGAAGACTTTCATTGATGAGATTTCAGAATCTGCTTCCCCCGGGATTGATTTTTTCATTTTGGTCATCTTGTCCAGTAGTATAGCTACATTGGGATTAATTACGAATTCACCAGCAGTGATCATTGGGGCAATGTTAGTCGCACCATTGATGTCGCCGATTATTGGGATTGGTTTAGCGTCTGTAATCGGAAAAAACGATTTATTAAGAAAATCAATGTCTGCTCTTATAAGGGGGGCAGTGTTTGCAATTGGACTATCAGCTTTATTAACGTTGATAAATTTGTACCTTCCATTTGTGTCATTTCAGGAACTCCCTTCTGAAATTGTGTCAAGAACACACCCCAGTCCATTGGACCTTATTGTTGCTCTGGCAGGTGGATTAGCTGCTGCATATTCAATGACTGAACCAAAACTTTCAGCTGCCTTACCAGGTGTTGCAATTGCAACCGCATTAATGCCGCCTTTATGTACGATTGGTATCGGTTTGGCATTAGGAAAATTTGATGTAGCTGGTGGTGCTCTATTATTATTTGTGACAAATGCCATAACGATTGCATTTGCCTCTGCTTTGGTTTTTTTCTTGAGGGGGCTTTATCCATATTCAAATGGGAAGAACAAATTTCTTCCGGCAAGTCTCCAGTTTTCGGCTTTCTTAATAATTATCCTTTTGATTCCGTTGACTTATTTTAGCGTTCAATTTGTGCGTCAAGCCACAGAAACCCGCACGATCAATGAGGCTGTTAATAAAAACGTTGCGTTAATTGAAAATGCAGAACTGGTGGATTTAGAAGTCATTACAGCAGGTGACGCGATTGACCTGGACCTGACAATTCGTACAAATGCCGCCTTGAATTATGAACAGGTTATCAAGCTTCAGGAAAACATTGTTGAGGATTTATCCCGGCCAGTATCGATCAGGGTCAACCAGGTCTTTGCTGATCGGTTGGATCCACTAATTCCACCAACAGCCACTTTTACACTTACATTAACGAATACAGTAACCCCGGGTCCTTCTTCAACATTTACGTTCACACCAACTTTTACTACAACTTCGACGAGCACACCTACAATTACGCCCTCACCGACATCCACACTGACGTCTACACCTACCTCATCTCTAGGTAGGGCTTGGATTGCACCTTTTCCAGTTATGAGAATTTACCAATATCCAGGCGGTCCTATCATCGGCCTTCTCAGTCAAAATCAAGTTATTACTATTCTTCCGGAAGAAGTTGTGTTTGAAAATTTAATCTGGGTAAAAATAGTTGATCAGGAAAACAGAATTGGATGGGTACCAAAAGTTTATGTAAACATTTTTACTGCCACGCCAACCTCAGAACCAGAAAATTAATGACGGCTGATAAAGGGGAATAAATTAAAATTGACAGGTTGGGTTGATAATATATTTCTTTTTCTAAATATCACTAGAAATAAAAAACCTAACAACAACTTTCTTCCAGTCGTTTAATATTGATCTCCGTTGTTTCTTTTTGTTGCCAATTCCATGAATTGATCGATTGCATCCAATGGTAAGCGGTCATATCTAGATGGAGCGGTGTGACAGAAACATACCCTTCAGCCAACGCGCCAATATCAGTCCCTGCTTCGATGATGCCACCTGGTTCCCGCCCACTAATCCACACGTAATCTATTCCTCTTGGGTCAATCCGTCGATCCAGATAATCATGGTAGATTCTGGTTCCCAGTCTGGTAATCTGAAATCCATTAATCATCGACTCTGGTAAATCAGGAATATTTACACTCAACAAGCTATTTGGGGCGAAAGTTTGTTGCATAGTGATTTCTACTACTTTTTTTGCCCAACGTGCAGCTCGAATATAATCCGGTTTTTCACCGTTTTGATGGATTGCATCCAGCGAAAATGCGATTGCAGGAATTCCATGAATCGCAGCTTCCATAGCTGCAGTGACTGTGCCGGAACAGGTTACATCCTGTCCAAGATTTGCGGTCGTATTGATACCGGTCACTACAAGATCAAATGGGATATTAAAATACCCATGTGCTGCTAATGTAACGCAATCAGCAGGGGATCCATCCGTCGTCCAACCGTTCGATTGATCATTCATGATCACAGGGTTTACACGAAGCGGCCGGCTGATTGACTTGACATGCCCACTCACAGACCAATTCCGGTCAGGAGCCAATATGTATGTATTTCCAATTGTTCGCATCGCATTTGCTAACGCCAATAGTCCAGGTGATGAGATGCCATCATCATTTGTTACTAAAATGTTCATTTTTCTCTTGTTTCTCTCGTTCCCTAACGAGCTGGTAACACCAGTTACCTTTTTATAGTTTTTTATCATTGAAACTATCATAACCATTTGGTGTTAATAACGCATGTTGAGAAGATTAACTGTTTGTAATCATTTTGTTAATGTTTTGAATTGGCTGATTAATCGCTGATGCTTCGAAATATAGAAAGAAATGATCCAAAAATAATGTTGACACAAAATTTTCAAGATGATATATTAATTTCACCACCCTATTTAGCTATGCTCATTTTTATTTGATTATAGTGGTAATAAAACCTGCGCGTTTCAGCGCAATTTCTTTTTTTAAATAGACTATCAAAAATAAATTCCCCAGATCGTATAAAAATGTATAGTAAGTTCTGAAGCGATTTTTCTTATAAATGGAGATTATCATTTTATGATTTATTCTTATTTCGATGTAATTGACCGTTCAAAAAATGGTCCGCAAGTAAAAAAAGCGGATTGGGATATGGATCATGTTATCCTGCCGGTAAGATCGATTCTAAAAAAATATGAACTTAAATGGGATAA
>CAZPIM010000153.1:0-1158 GCA_964586385.1 uncultured Anaerolineaceae bacterium | reverse complement strand
TGGGCTGGGAATCCGGGTGTCCCCACACCGGAAGAACTTTTTCTTCCGATGGTAATGAGTTGGATGCAGGAACCTGTTGTCGATATGGTGACATGTGGTTCCGTTGTCACCGTAGATGGGCGCCCGGTTGAAACAGGAACACCAAGCGAAGTGATTGCAGTGCGCCGAGAATTAAGGCTTTTGCGTGATGGATTGGCGAGAGTCGGCAGACCGGATATGGGGATGCTTGCCGCACAAAGTGCTGTTTCATCATTAGGTGATCTTGCAGCAGCACATCCAAATTATTTACGTCCGCACGATTCACATTTGGTTGCCATGTTTAATGAGTTAATCATCGACCAGGACAATATGTCGCGCGCTGCCAATTCGATCGAAACAGGAATTCGCAATGCTTCTCTGGCCACAGTGATGGTAGGTGGTTTGGCTGGAGATGGGGCAGGGGCAGCAGTTGTTCAGGCAGCTTCTTTTATATTGGCGAATCACGTCTGTAGAGCGGATTATCATTTATTACATCCAATACACATCCGTCATGTAGCTACCTCCACGCGCGGAGTTATGTGGGTGCAAGGGGCAGTTGAGCAGGCTTTTGCCAGAAACGCTCCTTCAATCATCGTTTCAGATATTTATCCTAAGTCGGGCGCTGGTACGCCAGAATTATTGTATGAAGTAGCCGCTAATGCCATCGCCATCACCGTAAGTGGTGGACATTTGGAAGGTGTGGGTTCTGCAGATGGCGCAGTTCCCAATTGTTCAGGTCTTGAAGCCAGATTGATGGGCGAGGTAGGTCATGCGGTTACCAGACAGGAATTGGACCTGGAGCAGGCTGAGGATTTGGTGCAAAAACTTTTATCAAAATATGAGCATATCTTCTCTCTCTCGCATGGAAATCCTGGTAAAAGATTTGACGAGGTTTATGAGATGAAGACTTTGCGCCCGCTTTCAGAATGGGAGCAATGCTATTTTGATGTAAAACATGAACTTAAAACGCTAGGCTTAAAGATTGATAACTAAAAATTGGTCTAAATTTCCGGTTTGATTCCAGTTGATAAGGAGGTGAAAAAAATGACCGCATTTATTCTTGTAAACATCGTTATTGTGATTGCGCTGGGATTGGTCGCCCGTTTTTTTGACAAATAATAATTCAAAACTTATTACATT
>CAZPIM010000152.1:0-5331 GCA_964586385.1 uncultured Anaerolineaceae bacterium | reverse complement strand
CCACCAACGGCTCTAAAACTCCAACCCGAAAATTCGTAAAAGTGGGCGTGCAGCTGCCATACCCGGCCACGGAATTGCAGCCAGAACAAGAATAAATGAAATGCCATACCAGATAAACGTGTTACGGAATTTCCTTACATCGGTATCGATCTTTTTTACCTTGCTACTCCCGACATGCAAAAGAATTACAGCCAACAGCATCAGCATCCAATGTTCTACTGCAAAAAAGCGCACCGCTGCTGTGGACATAACTTCAGATCCGCCATTCATTAAAGCCGAACTCCATCCTCGCGAGAAAAAGAGAATGACTCCCAATAAAATTTGCAGATCAAAAAAACCGGAATAGATCCCAGCCAGTTTTTTGTTTTTGTCTGTGTATGCTTTTTTACTGAGCCAGCCTTGTAAGGCTTGAAACAAAACAATGATTGCAAGTACAAGTAATGCCCAACGTGTCAGGTTGTGTAGCGTAAGTAGGATTTGATTAAGAAATAACATATTTTTCTCCTGAAATAGATAATTGGCTTTCTGATCCGATTTTTAGTTCTATTAATGAGATGAATCACCCATTTTTGTTCTGACCTGAGGAAATATTTAGTTCTTGAAGCAGACCAAGTAATAATATTTCTTAATTCATAAATCCCCAGGACTGAATAGTTAAATCTGACTAATCCAAAGGATTATAATAAAATTTAATTAATTCAATCAGATGCAAGATTGTACAGAAGTGACCCAAAATCCCCCAAACTACCCTTATAAATGATCAAACGCCAGGATGAGGGGGGCATCCAAGCGTTTGACTGATGTTATTTTACAGGAAATTTAAATTAAAGGCAAGTTTTTTATCCTGACATTTATCCTGATCACAGAAAGATCGAAAATTCATCAAGGTAGACCAGAAAATTTTAATGAATGTCACAACATTTGCAAGTTTTTCGGTATACTCAAGAAATCAAATTATTTATACTTTTGAAAATAGGAGCACGTAATGGTTCGGGTTGAATATATTAATGAAATTCGACCAAGCTTCGAAAAAGAATTCAATCCGGGGGTTTTTACTCCCAGAACAGAGGCGATTGAAGAAGCTTTCCGGTGGGGGAAAGAATTGCACAATGGACAGGTTCGCTTGAGCGGTGAACCATATTTTGAAACCCATTGTGTTTGGGTAGCTTCTTTTATCGACCAGCTTGTAAAAAATGAAGCCTGGACCATAGCCGCTTTATTGCATGATAGTGTGGAAGATCAGGATAGTGATTTTTCTCAAATAAGGGATCATTTTCCGGGAAAATTGGGCGAAGAGGTTTCATATATCGTTGATGGCGTGACAAAAATCAGTAACCCCAGAGATGGCAGTTCACGTGATCTGGAGACTTTACGGAAAATTGCCCGTTTTCGTGATCCGGGTGTTTTTCTGGTGAAACTGGCTGATAAAAGCCATAATGTTTTAACACTTGACCATATGCCAGCCCAAAAGAGGTTGAAAAAAGCCAATGAGGCAATTCGCGCCTATGGGAAACTGGCTGGTATTCTCAATTGTTATCGTTGGCGGCGCTGGTTGGAAGATATGGCTTTTCCACATGCGGAACCGGAAACGTATGAATTTGTACGCCAGCGGATCGATACAGACCCTCGTCTGGATCCGAAATTCATTAATTCCATGCTTTCACAATTAGCCCAATTACTGGAGGCAAATCAAATCTCCGGTTTGGCAACTGTGACAGTAAATGGTTATTGGCAATCCTGGCAAAAACTGCGCCGTTTGGCAAGAAGCCGGAAAGCATCCATGCATTCATTTGAAGCTTTGAATGACCTGATCAGCTTCCGATTGATTCTCGACCATCCGGATCCTTTGAAGTGCTACGAATTATTAGCAAGTGTTAATCGCTTTTTAGGCCAAAACCTGGATCACACCCGTTTTGATGATTACATTGCCTGTCCGCAAAATGGATATAGAGCATTACAGGTGACAGCCTGGTTGCCGGGATATGGAGCCATTGAGGTTGCGATCGCAACCGAAGAAATGGAAGGTGAAAATACTTGGGGGATTATTTACGCGCTCAATCACGGTCAGGACATCAGCCATTACAGACCGATCGAAATATTTACGCCAAGCGGTGGTGCACGTTTTTTGGCTGAAGGATCCACCGTTCTGGATGCGGTTGGTTCCATTCAACAGGAATTTCTATTGGATAAAATCAGCGCTGTAGAAGTAAATGGAAATCCAGCAGTTTTATCGGAAAAAGTTCAACCCGGTGATGTTATCGAAGTCATCACCCGTGACAATCGCATTGTTCCGGAAGAAAGTTGGCTCCAGTTTGTAAACCCGACAACTGCCAGAAATTTACGTTCCGTTTTAGCGATTGAAGCTCTTAAAAAATCTGCTGAAGTTGGCCGGGAGCAGTTAAAAAACCTGTTATCCGAACGCGGTGTACTTGACCTGGAAGACGTGGAAGCATTATATCCGGAACGTGTGGATAATTTATTAGAAGAAACCGGGTCAGCCAATTTGCAGGACCTTTATTCAGCAATTGGTAGTGGTGCGATCCGCCTTACCGACCTCGCAAATGCGATGGATTTGGTGGAGATATCCAAGAATAGTCTGAATTGGACTACGGTCAACATCATTGGAACTGAAAAATCAAACCGGCCGGGCGTTTTAGCCAGATTGGCAGGATTAATTTCTGATGCCGGGGGAAATATCGTCCGATCTGTTAACAACACCTTACCCAACGGGGGTTTTTATTTACGGTTGGTTCTGGCAGATCTGGATTCTGAGAAACTGGAACTTATTCGGGAAGCATATTGGAACTCCGGATTTGAGTTTGAAACAATAGAAATAGTTTAGGATTTTGTTTCTTTAGCTGGAATCAATTTCTAATTGACTATTGACAAATTAAAACGAAGTTGTATAATATTGACAAACAGGTTTGCAATACAAACTGGTTTGCATGGAGATAATATGTCAGAAAATCTTATAAATATTGAAGATGTTATGCGAAATACGCGTCGTTATTGGTTTATTGATGGATTGTCCGAAATTACCGGTGGTGTCCTCATTATTATGATTGCTTTATCTTATCAATTGATCTACCTTTTGGAAGATAGTGCCTCCCGAGCGATGCTCTTGCTCATTGGTCAACCCACATTGATTTTATTAAGCGCGTATTTTTCCCGAAAATTCATTATAAAATTAAAAGAAAGATTTACTTACCCACGAACTGGTTTCGTAAAATTCCACGCTGCAAAACCGAATAAACGCGTTCAGAGAATCTTAGTTGTTATTTTGATTGCTGGTGGCGTGAGTATTTTTATTAGTTTTATGGCTTCAATGATCCCGGATCGCTACTTACCTGTCATCTCTTCGTTATTTATTGGTGCTTATTCCTGGATTTTGGGTTACCTTAATGGTGTTAGACGCTTTTACATCATTGCGATTTTGATCGTCATCTTCGGTGGTTTAATTAGCTGGATAAATTTTGGGGGTGGGTTACCTTACATTTACCTGCTAACCGGAATTGGAGTGATTTGGGTATTGTCAGGTGGATGGACTCTTATTCGATATATGAGTCAGACAAAACCAGTTCAGGAGGTAGGATGATTGAAGATCAATCGCTTTATGAAGTCGATCGCACGATCCATGAACCGGCTCGATTGATGATTGCAACCATTCTCTTCGCCGTTGATCAGGCAGATTTTTTATACTTATTAAATGAGACCGGATTAACGAAAGGGAATCTCTCAGCCCACCTGTCGAAGTTGGAAAGTGCTGGTTATATAAAAATTGAAAAATCATTTCGTGGCAAAGTGCCCCAAACCTTTTGCCGGCTTACAGATGAAGGGCGTATCGCTTTTGAAACATATCGGAAACAAATGAATCGTTTATTAAAAAGGAAATAATCTATGAGCTATGCAATCCAAACAACAAATTTATCAAGATCTTTTAATCAGGTAAAAGCAGTCGATCAAGTGAGTCTGGAAATTTTACCCGGAACAATTTTTGGCTTCCTCGGACCCAATGGTTCCGGGAAGACCACCACCATCCGCTTACTTTTAGGGTTGCTTGAGCCCAGCGCAGGAAGTTCGCGCGTTTTATCATTTGACCCGATCAAAGACGGACAAAAGGTCAGAGAAAATTGCGGCGCCTTACTCGAACATACCGGCCTCTATGAAAGGCTGTCTGCCGAAGATAACCTGGATTTTTATGGGCGTGTCTGGCATTTATCCACCGCGGATCGGAAGGCGAGAATCAAGGAGTTGCTGGATAAAATGGGTCTGTTTGACCGGCGAAATGAAATTGTGAAAGGCTGGAGTCGCGGTATGAAGCAGAAATTAGCGGTCGCCCGCGCGATGATCCATCGACCCAAAGTGATATTTCTGGATGAACCCACCTCCGGGTTGGATCCGGTTGCGTCTGCAGCATTCCGCGAGGACCTTTTGAATCTGGTTCACAATACAGGAGTAACCGTTTTTCTGACCACCCATAACTTGAATGAAGCAGAAAAGGTCTGTCAGCAGGTTGGCGTGATCCGCAGCGGCAAGCTTTTAATGGTTGGTTCCCCGGATAAATTGCGTCTTGAAAAAGGAAGCGCTTTTATTGAAGTTGTTGGCTCCGGTTTCTCGGATGCTGTGATTCATTCGCTAAACCAATTAAGAGGGGTTGAATCCGTGTCCCGCAATGATCAACATATTCGCATCAATGTAACCGAAGGGGTGGATACAGGTTTCCTCGTTCCATTTTTGGTGCAACAGGGAGTCACAATTGAAGAAGTTCGTAAAGGGCAGGCAAGTCTGGAAGATGCATTTTTGACAATGATGGAGGAAGGAAATGATTAAGGATATTTTCACGATTGTGCGCAAAGATTTGAAAGAAATGTTAACCAGTCGCGGTAATGTAAAATCCGGAGCGATGTACTTATTAATTGTAATCGGGGTAATGGGCATTTTTATGCCATTACAATCCGGACGCGAGTGGTTAACAAAACCGCTTATCCCCCTGGTCTGGTCCTGGTTTCCGATCCTATTGGTCATCAGTGTTGTAACAGATTCATTTGCCGGTGAACGTGAAAGAAACACTCTGGAGACTCTTTTGGCAAGCCGGCTCTCGGACAAAGCCATATTATTCGGGAAAATAACAGCCTCCGTTCTTTATGGTTGGGGTATTGGTTTGATCAGTAATCTTGTAGCAGTGATAACAGTCAATATTACCGATCCAGGAACGGGATTTCAATTTTATGATCCCATGGTATTACTTTTGATTGTCTTGATTCCCCTCTTATTGGGTATTCTTATGAGCAGCATTGGTGTATTGGTATCTTTGAATGCACCAACTGCCAG
>CAZPIM010000151.1:0-5434 GCA_964586385.1 uncultured Anaerolineaceae bacterium | reverse complement strand
GTCAAGACTCCCGAATCTTCTCTGATTTTTTCTCCATCCGATCTTGGGTCATAACCCATGACCTGAATATGACCGGAAGTGGCTTCAAACATACCGTTTAATAAGCGAACCGAAGTAGTTTTACCCGCTCCATTGGGTCCCAACAAACCAAAAACCTCTCCATGGTTTACCTGAAAAGATAAATTGTTAAGTGCTTGTTGTGAACCGTAATCATGACTTAATTTTTCTACATTAATTATTGCTTCCATGTTGCTTTCTCTTTTTTATTGTTTCACGTGAAACAATTTGATTAAATAGTGGCTGAATGATACTTTCGATATAAAAAATACGATAATGCGATGGTATAGATTACCGTTATCATTAAAGGAATCATCAATAACCACATGCCAATAGATGGGAACAGAATCCCAAAAAGTGCTATAATACCGCTGATCTTGAATGCCAGACCCCCTTGTTTATGCGTTTCATCCCATACACGTTCGTCCTGCAGCGTCCAGGGGGTGCGAATTCCGATAAAGTAATTTCTTCTGGCCTTGCTAACCAATTGTCCAACAAAAATCATAAAAACACCCAATGCAGGCATGATATATGGATTTATGTTGTTGATCCAATCCAAATTATAGGCTAGAGCCAACATCTGGATGTATAGCATAAAAACGGCAAACATGAATACAAACAGATTGTATTCTCCAATAAACTTCCTGATATTTTCTTTTAACGGGTCAATAGAAGGAATAACTTTTAATAGCAAGCTTAATCCAACCACCATGATGGGGATTAACCAGATACCTGTAAAATTTGAGCCGTATCCATCCGCCTGTCCACTCTCGCCCCAATGAATTGCCATGGGCTGAGGAAAACGCGATTGCATTATTAAGCCAAAACCCAAGACAAGTATGGCTAACAACACATTAATGATAATAACTGTTTTTGAATTCATTTTCTCCTTTGTATGTTTCACGTGAAACATTTTCTAACTGTCACAAAACTTTAATGTTCCACGATTATTGGTCAACTTTTCCGAGTTACGAAACCCCATCCCATTGACCGAGGTTTCGGTGAAAGACAGCCAGGACTTCTGTTTCTGTAGCACCTATTTTTCGTGCTTTTTCCAGAAATAACCTGGTTTCACTATCCAGTTTTTCTATCCGTTCTTTATAAGAGGGGTCGTTTGCTGGAAGAATATAAGTTCCCCGACCATGCTGGGTAGAAATCAGCCCGGCTTTATCCAGGAGGCGGTAGACTCGTGCCACTGTATTAAAATTCACTTTTAAGTCTCCCGCCAGCTCACGAACGGTTGGTAATTGTTCACCAGGACATAAGTCACCGCGAATAATTTGTTCATGAATTTGCTCATAAATCTGTTCGGTTATGGATAGGTTTGCCCGAAAATCAATTTTTATATGAATACCTGCCTCCAATATTGTATCATTGTATTATTGTGGCATTGTATATAACTTATTCTTTTTTGTCAAGAGTATTTCGGGGAGTTTTAGGAAATTCCGGCAGAAACTATCCAAAAGTCCAGGTATTTTAATATCCCGGTCACAATATTTTGGCTGGATTGTTGAAAAAAGCCCATCGACCCATAGGCTTCTGAACCATTTACACCTACTATATCCGATACGCCACGCAAGATTAATGTTCGCACTTCATTTTGTTTACAAACCCAGGCGATGGCGCCGGATTCCCAATCCGCTGCCACACCATCAAACTTTTCCACCAACCAGGGAATCTCATTCAATACGATATCCCGGTCCGCGGAAAGCAGTAAACCCTTCAAAACCGGCTGAGGGTATGGGTTTTTCAACCAATTCAAGTCGATTTTGACGGAATAGAATTCCAGCGCCTGGTCTGCATCTCCCATTTGTTCAAGAATGTCATAGACACAGGTGCGCTCAACCAATAAAATCGTTCCGCTTTTTATCCTGCCTTCGAAACCTCCGCAGGTTCCGATATTGATGACAAGGTCCGGATTCCAGCGCTGGATGCCGTATTGCGCGCTGGCTGCAGCCGATATCTTGCCCCAGCCTCCCTGCAAATAGATTCTTTTTTGGCTTTCATGTTGAATTTCAAAGAATTCTCCGTAAGGAGTCAATTGTATTTGGAAATCGCGATAATACGCTTTAGCCGCCAGCCACTCTGCATTGGCAGAAAATATGATCAGAATCGTTTTCAATCGTCCCTCTTTTGTCAGGTTAAATCGATTCTATCTGAAATCAAAATTTTTTAATTAAAATGAAGGCTCAACATGACTTTTTATCGCTCGTAATGTTCACTTTAAAAGTTTTCACGGTAAAATTTCGACAACAACCCCATTTTCTGCCCAATTATACAAATCTTCAGCTGCATCCAGCGTCATGATGATGCAACCATAAGAAGCTTTGCTGCCAAGGACATTGCCCCACAAGCGAACACCGCTGGAGAGAAGCGGTAATCCATGTATGCCATTCATAAATCCCGGTACTGCTTCGTAAATGCCCAGAAAATGCGGCATCCATAAGTCCCAATTGGAAGCATAGGCGTTGATTTCGTGCGTTTGAATCTGAAACACGCCTGGCAGGGTTGGGGATCGATCAATCCCGGTGCTGATAACATGCTCAGATCGTAATTCACTGTTTTCATAAATCCACATATGCTGCTCGCTGATACTGATCACAACCCGTTTTCCCGGGACAACCGGTAAGGGCAGCAAATCGTTTTTGGATGGGATGGTAAGTTCCTGCCCCGGACCAATACCAATGATACTGGTGCCAGGATTTGCCTCCTGAATCTTCCAGTATGGGATACCCACCTTAAAAGCAATGCCAACCAGATTGTCACCCAATTGAACTGTATAGGTAGTCGGTTTATGCCGTAAATTGATGTTAAATGATTTTCCTTCCAACCACAACGCAGAAAGAGACTCAAAATTATCCATGCTTTCGATTTCGCGATTACCTATGGTGCTCTGCCATTGCTGCAAATAAGCATCAAATTGCGCATTGTCCACTTGCAAATATGGTTCACCATCCGGGTTATCCAGTCGTACCCATTTTACAAGCAAATCCTGGGGCAGAGTCCATGAAATAAGCTCATCCTCGATCACATCGTAGGCTGAAAGGCTCAATGGAATTTGGTAATAAGCGTTGATTTTTTCAAGAACCGCCGTAAAATCGGAGTTTTTGGCAGGGACCGGTATGGTATTCAGCAAAAGATAGCCTTCCTGAAGCATCTTTAAAGGATCGGCGGCTATAGCGGAAATGGCTGACTCAACATCTATTCCTACCCCCGGGACTGCCTGACTGGAAACCCAGCGACCCTCTGCATTTTGGAGCAATTGTGCATCCTGTGGTAAGCGTCCAATATTCTCAGAAAGATCGGTTAATACATCTCTGGCTAATTGTTGGTTGAATTGAACCACGGGTTGAACATCGTATTCCCGGGTCAGAAAGAGTAAAACCAATTCGCGCAGACCGCCACTGTCACGACCAAAAGAGAGTGCCTGCTGCGCCGTCGCACCGGGATCAATCCATAAACCGATTTGATTGGGTGAAACTGTCCAGTTGTTGGTGCCGTCGCTGACAACAAAATGAGGTGCCTGATTCCAGAAAGCATCAATCTGTGCCCCGGCGTCCCTTAACCTTACATTTCCCAGTTTTACGGGTCCTACCTGCACACCCGGAAGAATACGTTCAGTCTGGTTGAAATAAACAGCACCCAATGCGATTGTCCCCACGGGTACCAAAAACAATATTCCCGCCAGAATCATTATCAGCCAAAGGAAAAAGGAGCTTTGTGTCTTGTTTTGAGAAAGGGAGACGTGTCTCACCTTGTTTTCATATACCAAACTACTTCCTGTCATCTTCACCACTAATTTCCATTAATCATAACCGGAAAGATTTGAATCTTCCAATCTTGAACATCGACTGTCCGAAAACCTTTTTTGTTTGCAAATAAATTTCACCGTGCTTCCATATTAGTATTTGGTAATATCAAGCACCGAAGAACGGCTTGTTATATCTAAAAGACGTAAATGCTTGGGTTCTGGTTCCTTCCAGATACGATTCCATTATTTTTCTTTAAAAATCCTGTTTTATTTCGTTAATCCACAACTGGATCCAACAGTGTTGCCAGCTGCTGATCCCGGTTTGTTGATCAGTATGAAGATGAATAGGCACGAAACATCTGATCAATTGGATATATATGATATAATTTGTCAACAATATGCATGTGTGGTTTTATTGCAAAACTTTTCGACAAAGTTCAGGTGAATCGCTGATAGAAAGGATTTTTCAATATGCTTAATCTAAACTCAGTCATGATTGGAACGAAGCAACCTAAAGTTCTGGCGGCTTTTTATGAAAAAGTTCTCGGACAGCCGGCTGGAATGGTCGATGAAGAATTTGGCTTCTTTGGCTGGCAAGTGGGGGCGGTCTATTTATCTATTTTGGATCATTCCGAAATGGGCGGTCAAACCAAAGACCCTGGACGCATCATGATTAATTTTGAAACTCAGGACGTCAAAGGGGAGTTTGATCGGATAAAAGCCCTGGGTGGCGTGGTCATTAAAGAACCATACGATATGGAGGGCGGCTGGATTGCGACCATTGCAGACCCGGATGGAAATTACTTCCAACTGGTAACCCCAATGGCGTAAGGTGTTGATTCCATAGAGTAACCTTGTCACCCAATTATTATTAACACTTGAAGAAGGTAAACAAGCTCCGTGTTGTCAGGTTCAGTGGGTGGTTTGTTCCATACGAATTCGATGCCTTTATTTTTCTGAACGAATCCACAGTTTTTCTCCATCGCTCCACAGCTGGATCCAGCCGTGTTGCCAGGTACTGATCCCAATTTGTTGATAGGCATTATGATGGATGGTGGTCAAAACATTAAAATCCTGCCATTTATACGCATCCGGATCGTTTGGTGGAAGTATCACTAAACCTCCTGTCATTGGTAAATCCTGCAAATTTTTCGGCATATCTTCCCCAATCAGAAACAAGCGCAGATTTCCATATGTCAGTTGCAGTGTCGCACCTTCAATGCCCGGGTCCTCATTGATTATTTTTACGCCGTCTCCCAAATCTGTCAGTACGCCTTTCTCCCAAACCTGGCTGTTAATTTCTTCTTCCATCAATAGATCTGTGATCTGGTTGGAAACGCTATTCTTTGGAACCGGTGAAGCCCACAAAAAGAGTTCTGGGGAAAAGCGGTTGATCAATACAGGAAAAGCCTGATTTTGTGTTTTCTGTGTTTGACTGAATATCGCCATGTCAATCTGGCGATCAAGCACCGGTATATATTGATTTAACTCAGTACTGATGGCGTTTCCCCTGCTCCCGCTGTTGACCAGAACATTTTTCCCGCCCGGTGTTTGAACCAAAATCACTCCCTGGTTTGGCTCGTCAAAGATAACAATACGCAGATAACCGGAAGTCCTGGTCAGGAC
>CAZPIM010000150.1:0-5512 GCA_964586385.1 uncultured Anaerolineaceae bacterium | reverse complement strand
TTTCTTTGTATATGACTCATAAGATGGAAAATTTGCCAACCTGGAAAAAAGATTTTCCTGGTTTCCAATTGGAAATCACGGTATTTCCTAAATTAGTGGAAGTGAATAATTTTGTATCAATGCAAAATTATGAGGCAAGATTTGATTATATTGAACAAAGAATTCGTAATACGATTAGTAGAAAAATTAAAAAATATAAAAATATTGAAAAGCCATTCCTCTTAGCGATTAATGCAATTGCTATATCTTGCTCTCCCCAAGAAATCATCGCTGCTTTGTATGGATCAGAACAATATATCATTGACTTACAAACAAAAGCCGATCCCAAGTTCCAAAGGAAAAGAGATGGAGTCTTTTTGAAGAACGATAACAAGCGGCTAAGCGGAGTTCTAATAACCGCGATGGCAAATCCTTGGGGGTACTTGAATAATGACATTACACTTTACTTAAATCCCTGGGCAAAATATCCATATGTAGGAGATTTGCTCAAACTAGAACATTCATTAAAGAACAAGGAATTGTGAAATTCAATGTAAGCTTAATAAGTCAATTGCGGAAAAATTAAACAATTATCTGGAATTGAACCAATTAATGTCTTATGTAATTTCTTTGAAATTTTTTATTGACTTAATTTCCTGCGCTAAGTGTTCTAAATCCGGAAAAATACTTGAAGGTCGGATCCCTGAAAATTTTAATTGTTCCCGTAGTAATTCTTTTACTGAAAATGGGATCCTGAATTTGTCTAAGAACTCTACATTACTATCCATATCTTCAATAGCAGTGTCATCATCATGAATTGTAAAAACAGATAATTGAGAAATCATGCGCTGATCGATTAGACCAGGTAGAATTGCAGCAACTTTTTTTGCATTATCGCCAGTTGACGAAAACGCATGTTCAGCAATTTTTATTCCTTCAATGTTTTGCGGAAGTAGAGTCCTGTAAGGTAAACCTTGACATTGATTCAATTTATATGGGTTTAATGCAAATAACGCCCCATCATCTTCTGTAGATTTATTTTCAATAGCAAAGAAGCAAGCGATCAGAGGAGATTCGGTCCAATCAAGCAATCTTGTGGGGAGACCATAATGTTGCATTAAAAAAAGCCATTCAAAAAACGATTCTTGTTTAGGAAGATTATTTCTCAAAGCTGGCGCTTTTTGTTGAAATCGATAATTTATATTTGCTTCATATTTAATCCCCCTATCTTTGTAGTACGGTCGAAAAATTGATGGTTGAAGCCTGTAAGAAAAGTCTGTGTGACCGCGCCACCAAATTTGTCCACCATGTCTATTGTTTACTTCTATAATAATTTTCACCAAATCTTTTATGTCTCTAATTTCAAATTGTCTGTCAGTCATGATTTCCCAACCTGATTTATCTATATAAAAAGACCTAAGTTAAATTTTATATCAGTTATTTTATATTGGTTCTATAATTACTTAGGGTGGAAATATGGCAAATTATTACACATTGTTAGGGATTTCTGAAGATTCGACGCAGGAAGAGATAAAAAAGCGTTACCGATTTTTAGTACAGGCTTATCATCCTGATCGCTATCATGATTCTGATTCAAAAGCCCAGGCAGAAGAAGAAATGAAAAAAATAAATACTGCCTATGATACCCTTTCAGATCCCGAGAAAAGAAGAGATTATGACTTTAAACATAAAATAAACACTGGCAATAATGATCAAAAAGAAACCAGTCATAAAAATTCTTCTGGAATTGATGAGGAATATGAGAATTACTTAAATTACTTGAAAGAGCACTGGTTTGCCAGGGTGGTTCCGCTATTGTCTGAAGATGAAATTCAAAAAAACGTAAAAAACATTTCAGATGATATTCGTTTAATGGTAAAGCAGTTCGGATATGGCCAATCCGAGAAAATCACAGACCAAAATTATGAAGAGTTAACTAATTACTTAGATTTATTAATTTTTGTAAATTTATCTCTCGGAGCAGTTTTAAGAGAAAAAAGTCTTCCCGGGAATATTAAAATTAATAAGGTATCAGAAATTACATTTTTTCCGTTCATCATAAGAATTGAAGAAATGTGGAATAACGATTTTTATCATTCTAAAAATGAACATTATTACCATTTTTCCACAAAAGAACTAATTGAAAATCTAGTAGTATTGAGTAAGATTTGTCAGCGGATTGGAATTTCTCATAATTACCAAACACAGTCAACATCGAGTTCTGATAGAAGCAATACCAACGCGAATGAAAAAAACCCTTCGAGAGGGAAAAAAATTGAGGAGGGATATTGCCAAAACTGTGGTAAATATACAAGCGTACAAAAAGTCCTTTTTGAACAAAATATAGGATTATTGTTTTTGCGTCTTAAGAAAAGATTTGCTGGAAACTTGTGTGCTGTTTGTAATCAAACAATATTTTGGAGATTTACCGGAACAACGATTATTCTTGGTTGGTGGGGAATTATTTCGTTTTTTATAACGCCATTCCTATTAATTGGGAATTTAATCTATTACTTTTCCTCACTACAATTAAGAAAACTTAGTAATGAGAAAATGTCCTCTGAAGCAAAATTATGGAAAGCGGGAATCATATTAATATTTTCAATTATTTCTCTATTTTTATTATTCACATATTTAGGGTCTTTAAATAAAATCCCGTCATCTGAAAAACCTGCAATTAATATTATTCCTTCAGCAACAATATCTTCAATATCTGTTCCTACAAAAACCATTATTCAACCAACAGTGATTGAGGCTTTTAACCCTACTTTAAGTACGACAAAAGAATGTGTGTCCTGGAATGAGATAACCGTGGAGGATATAGACAAAAATGTATGTATTATAGGAGTAGTCAAAGAAATAAAAACTGTGAATAATCAATATCACATGTTATTTGGTGATTCATATCTGGATTTTCATTTGATAGTGCGCGATGTTCGTAGAGACGATTTTATTGATCAGTGTGTGAAAATAATTGGAACTGTAAATGATTACAATAATATTCCAGTAATTAGGTTATCGGGATATACAATAAAAACTTGTGACTAGACCACTTAGTAAAAAAATTCTCATTTTTACATTTACTGTCCCCCTCTATCTCACTCCCACTCCACCCAAAAGTACCGCCAAAAAACCAACCCTTCCGGGAAGTACGCCGAGAGATCGATTAATTCATCGTTTTTCAGGTTATAGAGATACTTGTTATGCATTCTCCCGGGTTGGACAATATTTTCAAAAAGCAGCCATTGATCATCCGGTGACCATTCAAATTCATTGATCCAATTCAACATTTCCGGCAGGATCAGTTTTTTGATGAATTTGCCGTCTTTGCTAAAGATATAGAAATCGCTGGCAGTGCCGCAGGACCAGCTCCTGCTACTGGTGGATACGCAGATAGGCGCCTGGGCTAAGAGCTGTTGCCCACTGGGAGACCAAAAAATCTGACCTCTTGCATAGTGCTTCTCTGAAAATTTCTCAGAAATCGTCACTTGTTCGCTATTTTGTAAATTTTCAATCACAAGACGCAAATTGGTTCCGATGTAATCGTCATCCTTAAAATAGGCAAATAATGGCTCGCGAGGAGATATGTTTGGATATTCAATTTTAAGTTCAACCGGTGCGCTCCCATCCCAGGCGGAACGCCAATGGCTCTGGATGTTGGTACTCGTGCCCTTTGTGGAAATCGTGATCGATCCGGATGCCCAGTAGATTCCTTCTAAACCATCCGAAGGGAAAAGCTTGACCGGGCGCATGCCTTTTACCGTCATTTTTTCCGGTTCTCCACCTTCCGGGCGAGTCTTGTAGAGGAAGCGGCTCTGATCCTCCCAGCCAATGAAGACGATTTGATCGTTTTCGTACCAGACAGCGGATTTGCTCCGGTCAAGTAAATTGTTGGCCAGTTCGACCATGACCCCGCTGTGGATGTTCATGGCGATTAATGCGTTGCCTTTGGCCAGCAGCAGGTCTTCCCGCGCCGGGGATATGCCGATCAGTTGATATTCTTTCCATGCCAGCAGGGTGCTCGTTTTTGTATCCAAATCGAATAGAAAGGTTTCCGGGTTTATTCCCTGCCCGGGTACCAGGTTGATAGATCCGCTGTACACAAAGGCGCCCGTCCCGCCCAGTGGCGTGGAGGTGGGAGTGGGAGTGGGGGTGGAGGTGGAGGTGGCAGTAGGCGTTGAAGTAGGGGTTGAAGTTGCTGTATTCGTGGAGGTCACAGTAGGCGATGTGGTTGGTATCGGAGGCGTAGGCGATGCTGCCGCAGGTGTAGCGCTGACATTTACCAGGGTGCTGCAGCCGGTGATCAGGACCAGCGAAAAAATGCTGATGAGCAGTGCATTGCGCATTTTAACTCCTTACGGATCTATACATTTGATTTATTATAGGATAAATCCGGGCTCTCAAAATGGCTGAAATACCTTGCTTTGTAAAAGCCTTTGCCTGGTTTTTCTGCATGCTTCGGGAAATACAAACGGGCACTTCTTTTTTTGGGTACTTCGCATGGAAGGTGTGGGAACAACATAGATAATGCTTACCAATCTGTTGATTATTTATGCCAAAGCAGCAGCGCTAATAAAACCACACCTATCTTGACATTTATTTCGAAGCATTTATGATAATTAAATAGACCTTTCATTATTCATTCTTCTCCATTCCTTCCACTTCATAATCCCTATACCTATCGCCTCCTGAGTAAGAATGGCAATCCGCTGCAGGATATTCCGGTTCTTTGCTTTTAAATGTTTTTGGGAGTGTGTATGAACACGAAAAAGTTGTTCCTGGTGCTGATTTCTATTTTATCCATACTGGTTAACCTGGCCTGGTCCACCGGTCCGTATTTCCCGCTAGCTTCTCCTACCATTCACAACCCGGCGTCGGAAGATCAGCCTGACCCCCCCAAGAGTGGCTGGCCGCCTCCAGTTGTGCGTAGCACGCTGTACGAGGGTCCATATGTCAGCCAGGTGATTTACAGTCATGAAGCCCGCTTCGACTTTGGCCCTTCCATGACGGTGGAAGCCTGGGTCCGGCGTGATGCTGTAGCCGGCTGTATGACCATCCTTTCCAACGAGTTGCCCGGTTCTTTCTGGTTTGGAGTCTGCCCGCAGTTGCGTTTTGCGCGGGATGGCTCAGCTGCGGTTGTGACGGATCACAGTATGCCGGTTGATCTTTGGACGCATGTGGCTGCCAGTTATGATGGTGCGCATGTCAGTTTTTATATGGATGGCTATCTGGCGGGTTGGTATGCGCTTGACCATGCCAGCACTTTTACACCCGGAAAACTGCGCTTCGGTTTTGATTCCAATTACGGGATCGCTTTCAATGGCAGCCTGGATGAAGTCCGCCTTTGGTCGGTTGCCCGCACCGAACAGCAGATCCGCGATGGTATGTTTGAGGAGATCCGCGCCGGCACCGGCCTGGTGGCTGTCTTTGCCAACGGGTCCAGCCCGGAAACGCTGTTGAACAGCACGCCGGAACTGGTGGGGCTGGGTGTGGACAACACTTCCTACATCAACGGATTGGGCATTCTGCCGAC
>CAZPIM010000149.1:0-5574 GCA_964586385.1 uncultured Anaerolineaceae bacterium | reverse complement strand
GTTCAAGACAGGTAATTAATTATTTGCGTTGTATTCGTCTTGAGCAGCTTGTAATGCAGTCGCGATATCCAATGTTGGATCTTCTTTGACCAGTTTGTAAACTGTGTTCATGATCAATGGAGCAGCTTCTGCGGGGCGGGTTAATGTTCCAGCCCAATTGGTGCAAACACTGGCATTGATGGCGATTGCAGCCTGTTGATAGAATGGAGTCTGCATTGCGGGATCAGCCTGTGCGGATTTCAAAGTTGGGAAACCAGCGCCTGGGCCAATTACGAATTCAATATGGCGGGCGGTGTCGCCCATGATCCAATTGATATAGTCATAAGCAGCTTCCGGATTCTTTGCACCGGTGGGGATACCAAAACCTTGAATGTCCTGGTTACAACCGGGGGTATTTCCTTCTGGGGCAAACATTGGGCGCATGATAACATCACCAGCGGCGATTGCATCCAACATATCCTGTTCGGAACCTTTTTCGTACTTGGTGCCATCAGGAGCAGTTAATGGATTGATGTAGCGATATCCAAATAGACCAGTTGGGATTGCACCGGCAGATGCATCTTTGAAGGAATCTTCTTCCACAAATCCACCAGCGAAGACTGTCTCAGGAGCATAGCCTTTTGCAACTGTATCGCGTAAGAATTCAATAGCAGCAACATTTTCTGGTGTGTTGAGTTCCAGGTTACCCTGTCCATCATCATAACCGCCACCAAAGGAGGAAATTAAGGAGTAGAGCATACGACCAGCGCCAGATCCATCATAAGCGGTTGAACCGAAATATGTCCAGGCGAACAGACCTTCTGCTTTCAATCTCTCAGCTTCAACTAAGAATTGTTCAGGAGTTGTCGGGTATCCATCCGGATATCGATCTGCCCAAATGTAAGTTAAAGCAGGTCGTTCAGCGGTCGGGATACAATACAAGCCACCATCTGGACCTGTGCAGGTCAAAACGGCACCTGGATCCAAATCGGCATACCAGGATTGAGCTTGCGCCCATTCGGTTAAATCTTGTAAGGCACCATTGTTTACATAGGTGATGGTTTGTTGTCCACCTAATTCAACCATGTCCGGCACATCTGCGCCAGCAATTACTGCAGCAACCAATTCAGCAGTCATTTTGTCCCATGCTTTTGGAACATTGACCCAATTCCATTTATCAGCAAATGCTGCATTGAATTCTGGAATGGTTTTCTTTAAGTAGGCATTACCAACACGTTCGTCACTGGCCGGGTCTTCATTCTTTTCATCATATTGGAACCAGGTCACGAAATCCTTTACCTCTACTACAGGAACTGCAGTGGGTTCGGCAGGAACAGCGGTTGGTTCGGCAGGCTCTTCAACAACGGCAGTTGGTTCAACAACAGCAGGTGCTTCGGGAGTTGCTTCGGGAGCAGTACAAGCAACGAGAGAAGCTGTAAACACGACAAGTAACAAAGCGATCAAAATCTTATTCATCTTACTTTTCATTCTTTTCTCCTTCAAATATCATTCAATAAAATCATTGATTTTCAATCTCTCTAATTAATGAGTAGGGCTCGAATCACCTCCTTTTTAGAAAAATCACTGGTTATTTGAAAAAATTCTTACTTTGAAATAATATATGAATTAATGGATAGGCAAACCGGCGATAATAACTTCGCCCTGGTGTATAAAAAAATATGTTTTATGTAACAACTTCCCCCGAAATAGTATTTAAATAACAAACTTTATGTCCTGGAACAAAAGCATGGATAGGCATTACATTTGGCTCCTGGTAATTTGTAAAAATATAGGACTGATGATCAAATTATGGGTTCTCTGGATCGGGAAATACTTTTTCTTAAAGAGTAAAAAACAATTTTGTGATAAAAATATAATAGCATTTCAAACTATGGTTGTCAAGTCCTGCTAAACAATTTTAAGCTAGAGAATAGGAAGAGAAAAAATATTTTTCCATCCTACAGAATAATCGCAAAAAAAAACTACTCCAAATCAGGTTTTTCTGATTCTTGGAGTAGTTCTCTTGAAATTCAATATGTATTAATTGTTGGCGTTATACTCATCCTGGACTCTGGTTAATTCTGTATAAATATCTAGAGTCGGATCTTCTTTGATTAATTTGTAAACAGCATTCATAATGAGTTCCTGTGCTTCATTGGGTCGCTCAAGTGTTCCCTGCCAAGGCTTGCATTCACTGGCGTTCAAAGCATTTGCGGCTTCTTTGTAAAATGGAACCTGAAACGCTTCATGGTTTTGCATACTTTTGATGGAGGGGAAACCGCCACCAGGTCCAATAACGAATTCAGCATTTTGATCCGGTGTCATAATCCAATTAATAAAATCATGGGCTGCCTCTACATTTTTAGAGCCAACAGGAATCGCCAATGCCTGAATATCGATATTACAACCAGGTGTATTTCCTTCCGGGGCAAATGACGGACGCATAACTACATCACCGGCTGCAATGGCGTCTAACATATCATTTTCATTGCCTTTTTCGTACTTGGTTCCATCCGGAGCAGTCAAAGGATTGATATATCGATATCCAAATAATCCAGTCGGGATTGCGCCGGCTGAGGCATCTTTAAAAGCCTCTTCTTCCTGGAAACCACCTGCGAATGAGACATCCGGAACATATCCCTTAGCCACAATATCGCGCAAGAATTCAATCGCCTTAACCGTCTCTGGTGAGTTCAGAAGCATATTCCCTTCATCATCATAATAGGTACCACCATAGGATGTGATCATTGTCCAAACGGCTCTGGTTGCGCCATCTCCACCATAGGCGGTTGATCCAAAAAACGTCATAGCATAGTGACCTTCAGATTTCAATCGTTCGGCTTCGACCAAAAACTGTTCAGGTGTGGTAGGATACCCATCCGGATAGCGATCTGCCCAAACATAAGTCAAGTGCGGTCGTTCTGCAATCGGAATGCATAATAAAGAACCATCTGGAACGGTACACGCATTTAAAGCACTGGGATCCAAATCTGCAAACCAGGGTTGTTGCGTTGCCCACTCGGTCAGATCCTGCAACACGCCATTTCGATAATATGTCATCAAAACGTTGCCTTCCATTTCCGTCAGGTCAGGAACTTCTCCACCGGCAATGGTGGCCGCCACGAGTTCACCAGAAATTTTATCGAAGGGCTTGTGAATACTGGTCCAGTTCCATTTACCATCAAATTCCTCGTTAAATTCTGGCATTTTTTTCCGTAGATATTCATTTCCAACACGCTCATCACTGGCAGGATCTTCATTGTTCTGATCATATTGGAACCAGGTTACAAAATCTTTTTCCGGCTCAGTAACAACGGGTGGCTCTGTTGGCTGTGGTTTTTCGGTTGGAACAGCGGTTGGAACAGCGGTTGGAACAGCCTCTTGAGGGACCTGTGTTTCAGGGACAGCCGTCGGTGTTGTACATGCAGAGATTGTAAGTACAAAAATTGTAAACAATGTTACTAAAAAGTATGGCCTAATTTTCATTTTTTCTCCTATAGATTGATGCGTTTGACGACATTCAAAAAATATTCCTGGCACCTCCTGTTTTTTTTAAGACATGGAAAAAAACTGAGTCGTTAACCTTTTGAGAAAATACGAATAATTAAAAACCGATTAAAAATGAAACAATCATTTCCTTTTTGTAACTCTTCTTTGTTGGGGGCAAACCAGAAAAATACGCTGATCGATGGGGGGGATGAAAATATGATAACAATTTTATTTTTTATTTTCAAGTACCACTTAACGAATTAAAGTAAAACCAAATATTAATGTGAGTCTTACTCGAAAGATTATATAATCATGTTGTCAAATTATTTCGGATGAACCGGAGGATTGCATGACCGAAAAAAAGGTTAAGTTGGCGGTGATAGGTGTAGGCACCATGGGGAGTTCACATGCACGGGATATCGCAGCCAGCCAGCATACCCAACTGGTTGCAGTTTGCGACCTGATTCCCGACCGTGCTGAAAGCATTGCACAAAAATATACGTGCGCTTTTTATACGAATTTCCTTGAAATGCTGGAAAATACTGAATTGGATGGCGTAATCATCGCTACACCACATGCAGCACATATGCCTATATCCATTTCTTGTCTGCGGAGAGGCATACACGTCTTGTCTGAAAAACCGTTAGCGGTTCATGTGCTGGATGGCGAAAAAATGCGCGATGCTTATCAAGTCGCTCTTTCAACAAAGCCAGATTTAAAATTTGGGATTATGTTCCAGCAGCGTACCTTTGGTTATTGGAAAACCGTAAAGGAAATGATCAAGAACGGGGTACTTGGGAAGATCATGCGCATTACCTGGATTGTTACCGATTGGTACCGCACGCAAACTTATTATGATCATGGTGGTTGGCGAGCAACCTGGCGTGGTGAAGGGGGAGGTGTATTGTTGAATCAATGCCCTCACAATTTGGATTTATTCCAATGGTTTGTTGGGATGCCAGATAGGGTTCATGGTTTTGCAAAACTTGGAAAATATCATGATATCGAAGTGGAAGATGAGGTAACTGCATTTTTTGAATATCACAATGGCACGATTGGTCATTTTATTACTTCCACTGCCGAATCCCCCGGTACCAATCGATTGGAACTGATGACAGAAATGGGAAAATTGGTAGTGGAAAAAGAGAAAATTACTTTCTGGCGAAACAAAATGTCATCCATCCATGAAATTCAGGTTTCACCCAATCCATTCAACCTGGTTGAAAACGAAGAAAAAATCCTGACATTTTCACATCATGGCACTCCCGGGCATCGGATCATGATTGAAAACTTTGCAAATGCAATTCTTAATCAGGAACCATTGATTGCCCCTGCGATTGAAGGTTTGAACCAGCTGCAACTAAGCAATTCCATCCTGCTTTCCAGTTTCCTGCAACACCCGGTAGACCTGCCGATGGATGCAAAGCTTTATGAAAAAGAAATTCAGGAAAGAGCAAAGTATTCCAAAATTCAAAACCCAAACATCCCATCAACTCCTTTTGATGCATCCAAGTCATTTCGATAAAATAATCTAATCAATCATTCGTGTGGAGGAATATGTTTTACACAGGTTTTTCAGACGAAGCCGGCGACTCAATCCAGGAACAAATCGATGCCACAATCGCATTGGGTTGGCAATTCATCGAAAGTAGAAGCGTAAATAAACAAAATGTCACAGATATTCCGGATCAGGAATTTGATCTTTTATTAACAACCCTGCAATCGCACGGGATAAGAATCAATTGTTTTGGAAGTGCCATTGCCAATTGGAGTACGCACCCAAGAAGTGAGATTGATTATGAAAACAGCCTCAACGCGCTCAAGCGGGCAATCCCACGCATGCAGAAAGCAGGTACTCGCTATATTCGCGGGATGAGCTTTGGAATCGCACGGGATGAAAAACCGGATAGTCCGGAACTAGAAAAGATCATTTTTCGAAAAGTTCAAAATTTCGTAAAAATCTGTGAAGATTCAGGCATTGTTTACCTTCATGAGAATTGTATGAACTATGGAGGTCTTTCATTTCATCATACGCTGCGATTACTGGAAGCCATTAAATCACCCAATTTGCGATTGGTCTTTGATACAGGCAATCCGGTCGGATCG
>CAZPIM010000148.1:0-5697 GCA_964586385.1 uncultured Anaerolineaceae bacterium | reverse complement strand
CCATTCTTTTCGACTGCATAACCACCTTCATGAACGATCAGCGTCGGGAGGTGCAATTTACTGATCCTGCGTCCGATTTCCTCATAAACTGCATCACTTAATAAAAATCCTGTTGAAGGGTCATCTGCACATGTATCAAATCCGACAGAAAGTACCAGCCAGTTGGGATGGAATTTTTTAATCTTCTGAATGGCAATATCCATCGCATCCAGGTAGGTGCTATCATCACAACCCATAGCCAAAGGTATGTTGAGATTTGTCCCAAATGCATCCTCGCTGCCCTGTTCATCCGCAAAACCACTGAAAAACGGGTACTCCTCCTGTGGGTCCGCATGGATGGAAACAAACAGGACTGAGGCATTGTTCCAGAAAATCTCTTGCGTGCCATTGCCATGATGATAATCAATGTCCAGAATAGCACCTGGTCCAAGAGTGGATAATCGTGTAGCTGCCAAAGCTGCGTTGTTCAAATAGCAATAGCCACCCATACTATCCACACCGGCATGATGTCCGGGAGGACGGCAAATGGCATACGCTACTTTTTCACCTTCAAGTAACAATCCCGCCCCTTGCCAGGCTAGCCTTGCGCTGGATAAAGCAGCCTGCCAGGTACCGCTGCCAATAGGTGCGTAGGTATCAAAAGCAAAGCAACCGGAAGGTTCTGATGAACGAAGCAATCCCTTCATTAACCCGGGACGAATCGGAAATATCCAGGGATAATCGTAAATGGGCGTGTTCATTGGTTTTTCCTGTTCCTGAATTAAAGCTTGCCGTGACGCTTCCTGAATATGTGCAACCAAAGCAGGGTCATGGATGGCATACAATTCTTCCACATCCATTGCACTTTCGGGGAACGGGGGCATCAATTTTACCCAGGCTAATGCACGTAGAGCTCTCTCAACTCTGATCGCCCGCTCGGGTGTTTCCTGGTAAGACTGCCTGACTCCACGGTCGTATTCGTATTGCGGAGCGTGCAGACTATGAATTGGATCATACAGCACAGGTATTTTTTTCATCTGAGATATTTCCCAAATAACTTATAGCTAAACAAAAGACTTTGCCGGTAATGGAACAACCCATATTCATGCAAAGTCTTCATTTTCATTCCTTGGATTTCAGATCAATTGGTTAGAATTTGGGCGTCATCCAACACATAACTGACCTTGACCTGGTCACCGATACGATAATTGGGCATTTTGTTCATGCCAGTATTTTGCACCCGTATAGCCGCTTTTTCGCCACCGGGAATGGTAACCAGATAGCGTGTATCGGTTCCCAAAAAGGTAATTTCAGAAATTGTAGCAGTCAGCTGCTCAACATCACCCTGGTTGGCGATTAATGCCAGCTTCTCCGGGCGAATGGCAACCGTGACGGTATCACCGGTGTGGATTCCGTTGGTGCGATGACGCACGTCCACCAAATCTTTACCGATAGCCAATTTCACCGTCTCACCCGGGATGATACTTTGTATTTTTCCGGTCAGGAAATTTGTTTCTCCCACAAAATCTGCCACAAAACGGGTCGTTGGGCGATTATAAATATTTTCGGGGGAATCGATTTGCAATATATTGCCATTACTCATGACAGCAATCCGATCCGACATGGTCAGGGCTTCTTCCTGGTCGTGGGTTACATATACAAAGGTAATCCCGACCCGTTGTTGTAATGACTTCAATTCAATCTGCATTGCCCTGCGCAGTTTCAGATCCAAAGCCCCTAATGGTTCATCCAGTAACAGGACTGCCGGTTCATTTACCAGCGCTCTGGCTAAAGCCACACGTTGTTTTTGACCACCCGAAAGTTCGGAGGGACGGCGAATGTCAAATCCAACCAATTGCACGATATCCAACGCTTCATGTACGCGCCGGCGAATTTCATCCGCCTGTACTCTGCGAATTCGCAATCCGAAGGCTACATTCTCAAATACATTCAAATGGGGGAAGAGGGCATAATCCTGAAAGACCATGTTGACCGGTCGTTTATATGGAGGGATGTTGTTCATCGCCTGCCCCTGGATCAATATTTTCCCGGAGGTCGGCTGGATAAATCCTGCCATTAATCGCAAAGCTGTCGTTTTTCCGCAGCCACTGGGACCAAGGAGGGTGAAAAATTCGCCTTCATGAATACTTAATTTTGCAGGTTGGAGTGCATTAACAGTTTCTCCCGTGCGTTCACGGTATTGTTTCGATACATTTTCAAATTCAATAATTGTCTTGACCATTAATCCTCCTCCGGACAGAGCGTATAACCGATTTGATGCCACCAATAGGTGAGTACTTCCTGCGCAATTTGTTTGCGCCGACGAACCGATAATCCTGCAAATGGATTACTTACCTTGAATGACAATCTCTGTCTATCCTGAAAACTGTTCAGGTGAAAATTTTCGTAGGTACTCATATTTCATTCTCCTTCTTCAGGCGTGTTGTGCCCAATTCACGTAGTTTTTCTGCGGTAATAACCAGAATTGCAGAAACAACCATTATGATGGATCCCATTGCAACTGCAACCGGCAGTCGCCTCGGGAAGCGTAATAAGGAATACAAATAAACAGGCAGGGTTGTGTCCGTACCTGTAATCAACGTGGTCATAGCATATTCATCGAAAGAAGTTGTAAAAGCGGTCAGGAATGCGGCAATCAGTGCCGGCAGACTAATGGGTAACGTTACTTTTAACAGGGTCACCCAGTAATTTGCGCCTAGATCCATGGCGGCTTCTTCCAGATTATGAGAAAAATCCACCAGACGCGCCATGACGATTAAGATCGTACTCGGAATACTGATGAGTACATGGGCAGCAGCAATTAACCATAAATTCAAGTCCAGGTCAAAAACACGCCGGAAAAGCACCAACATGGCAACACCCAAAACGATCGAAGGCATCACTAAAGGTATGCTAGAAAGACCCAGGAAGAAATTCCGGAAGGGCATGTGATGACGTGTTACTGCTACTGCTGCCAGTGCACCGATCAGCGTTGCCACAAGCGAAGAACTCAAACCAACCAGAATACTGTTTTTCGCAGCCAGAAGCAATTCCCTGGCACTCAATAATTGTTGATACCATTCCAGCGTAAATCCTTTTAATGGAAATGCCAGAATAACCGAATCATTAAAGGAAAAAATGATCAGAACCAGAATTGGTAAGTATAAAAACACCACCATTAAAGCAAAATAGATCAGGCCGGGGATCGGCAACTTTTTTTCAGTCACCGCTACCTCCCAATAATCCACTTAATTGAGCGAATTTCGCCGACAGTAATAAGGGCACCAAGACCACAATTACAATCACCAGTGAGAGAACAGCTCCCATGGGCCAATCCAGCCCGCGAGAGAATTGATCCCAAATGATGTTACCAATCATCAAGCCGTTTGGACCACCCACCATGGCGGGTGTAACGTATTCTCCTACTGTTGGAATAAAAACGAAAAGAAAGGCTGTCACAATCCCTGGAATGCTGAGAGGCAATGTGACCTTTAAAAAGACCTGTAAAGGTTTACCACCCAGGTCAGCGGCTGCTTCCAATAATGCATTATCGATCCGCTGCAAGGCCACATAAATGGGTAAAGCGGCAAAAGGAATCCAGATATATACTAACGTGATGATGACTGCCACCGGGCTGTAAAATAACCCGGTAATCGGTTCATTAATCACCCCGACCCACAACAGGAAACTGTTCAGCAAGCCACTCGATCCTAAAATTACCCGCCAGGCTAATACGCGTAATAAGAAACTGGTCCAGGCAGGTATGATCAGCAAATTTAATAACAGACTTTGCTTTTCACCACCATGGAAGGCCATAAAATATGCAACCGGGTAAGCCAATAGGATGGTGTAAATGGAGACAATTAAAGCAATCCAAAGTGATCGCCACATCAAACGTTGATAAGCGCTATTTTGAAAAAATTCCACATAACTGGCTACCGAAAAAACACCGCTGTCTGCCCCAAAAGCAGATTTCTGAAAACTGAGTACAACCAGTGTAATTAAAGGCAAAATTAATAAAATCAATAACCAAAGAGCAGCCGGAGCTACCAGCATGAGCAGTTGCCCTTTGCGAGGTATACCGGATAAAGCTTTTTCAGTTCCTGAGCGGTTGTTCCTGGCCTCAGAGGTGGAAGTCACTTGACGTATTGTCATGGAGCGGCTTTGACTTCATTCCACAAATCTGAGAGCTGATCACGACGTTCCGCCGTCAAAGGCTGATACCAGATGGTATGTTCCAGGGCATATTCCATATCACCAAACCCTAACATTTCCACCACTTCTGCATCTACAAATTCCAATGATTTGGTATTTGCAGCACCATACCAATATTCATTGGTAAAGTTCGCCATTGATTGGACATCGATCGCAGCGTTCAAAAATTCATAGGTGAGGTCAAGCTCGCTGTTGTCTTTTCCAATACCATAACCACATACCCCTGCCAGATAGCCTTCTTTTGGTTCAATATAAGCGACTTCATATCCTTCATCTACCAGAGAAGCATATGTATCCTGCCAGGCATTTGCGACAATCCATGCATCTCCGGAAGCGGAGAGATCGATTGCCTGTGTATAATCCAGCCAATAAGTTAACAGGCTGGGTTTTAATTCGATTAATTTTTGTTTGATAAATTCATCATCCGCAGCAGTCGGGTTGAAGGGATCAATACCAAAAGCTAACGCTGCGGCAGCATAAGAAACTTCGCCATTATCCCAAAGGCTGACATGACCTGCATATTGTGGGTCCCATAAATCAGCCCATGAATCCGGCAACTCAGAAACAAGATCCGAGCGCACTAAGAGTGCTTCATAATACCAATCCCAAGGGACGAAATATTGTTGTCCATTGAATTCGCCCTGTTTACGGAAAGCTTCCGGGATGTCGTTCCAATTGGTGAGTTTACTGGTATCGATTGGTTGCACGAGCCCGGCATCCACATACAATCCCCACCAGGAAGAACATGGGTGCATCAAGTCGGCGTCAAAACCACTTTGAACTTTCGAAAAAGCCTCTGCATCATCGCCAAATACGCTAACAGTAACGTAATCATTGATACTTTCGCCGTATTTATCGGTAAAAGGAACAAAAAATTGCGGATACTCGGTTACTTCGTAACCGGTCCATTCCAGAATAACAAGCGGTTCTTCTGGTTTATCGATTTCCTGCGTTCCAGCCCCAGCCGAACAGCCAGCTAACAGCGCAGTGAATAGCGCAGCCAGTAACACAATTGCATGAAATCGGTAATTCTTCATTCTTCAGACACCTTCCTTTGTTACAAACTGATGGTGCATAAACCGGAGTGAACCAGTCCATGCACCATTTGATTACGATGATATATTGTTCGCTTATTTTCCTATAAAATGCTAAAAAATGCAATATTCAGGGGGGAATTGATCGGTAGGGCTCAATGAATGCAGAAGAGTAGATCGTGTGTTTTGAAGCCGGGTTTGGGTAGAGAACGAGCGATATGGACGTAAAAGCTACAAGCCTGAAAATTATTCTCAAGCCCGGATTCTTTTTGTAAAGTCTGAGGTAAGGTATGAGAAAATAGAGGGATTGGATTTAACAGTAAAGTTGTCAAATCAGAAGTAAAGAAGAAATCCGAGCCTCTGACCAATAATCTCTAGCATTCAATTCCTTAATTAAGGCTTGCGTTAACCCGAGTACCCTCATCCGGGTATAGGTATCTCGGCTTTATATGTCGGAGGATATATATAA
>CAZPIM010000147.1:0-5770 GCA_964586385.1 uncultured Anaerolineaceae bacterium | reverse complement strand
TTTCCATTGACCAATCTTTTACAATTGGAAGGAATTTTGGATACGCGGTGATCAACACCGGAATTGATACCATTGCTGCAAACCAGAACCTGCGCATCAAGCGTTGGTATTCTTTCTCGTGGGCTGCCTGCTGTTGGTCAACTGGTTCTTCACTTAATGCAGGTCTTGTCTTGTAGCCCCAATTCTCTATTGCCGAATTCATTCTGTGAAGAGTTGTCTTTTCTGGTAGATAGTCAATGGAAGCTTCTTGCGTAGCTACATTGACAGAAGCATTCAACACACCTGGAATAGCTTTTAATTCCGTTTCAATAAAACCCACGCATGAAACGCAACGAATGTTATCAATTCCTATTCGTGTTTTTGTTCCCCCAACTTGATAACCAGTTTTCTTGATTGCACCTACAATTCCTTGAATTTGGATTTCCTTGGGGTCGTAATTGACAACTACTATCCCATACGTTGAATTTATAATAACCCTTTCTACCCCGACTATTTTTTCAAGAGCAATCGAGATCGATTCAGCTCCAGGTTGACCTTCCTTGGCCAAACCAAGAATAGGAAGCTCAACCTGTAATATCCTAGTGTCTGGATTAAAACCAGTCGTGGCTGATCCAATTGGATCCTCAGTCATTAGCACATATTGATGTGGATTTTTATCAAATTTATTTACACAATTTTCAGAACAAAAATGGTATTTCTTCCCCATATGTTCACGTATTGCAAAAGCCGATTTTGGATCAATTTCCATGCCGCATACCGAATCTTTGACCATATAACACCTCATGAATTAATCGAGTGAAACATCTAATTCATCATAGCACTTGCTCGTCAGATTGATATGCGTCAATCAGCATGTAGGTTAATAAGCATATATCCTAGTGAAAAATAGGCCAATTTGCTCATTTAGCAATTTGGAGGTGAGAAAGTTCATGGTATATAAATGTTCTAAATCAATTATTAAAAATAAGGAATTCTTCTTTGGGTTCTTCTGGAAGTTGAATCAGTCCTAATGAAATCCCCTTCATAACAGCTTCCGTTCGGCTGAACGCTTGCATTTTATCAAAGATACGAGCTAAATGGCCTTGCACTGTACGGTCACTTATTTTTAGGTTGTTACCAATCGCCTTATTCGTAAGTCCTTTAGCCACAAGCAACAGAATTTCAATTTCGCGGTCAGATAATGAGTCAAAAATTGGTGTTTGATTCGGATGAGATAACTGGGCAAAAACTTTGGGTAGGATCATTGAATCTAAAACAGATTTGCCTTGATAAACATCCCTGACAGCGTTAATAATTAAATCCGGCATGGCTGTTTTAAGAACATAACCGTTAGCACCTGTTTTTAAGACTGCTGAAATATATGGATCATCATCGTACGAAGTAAGGATGAGCACTCCTAAAGTTAATCGTTTTGCTCTAATTTCATGAGTTACTTCTATTCCTGTGGCTCCTGGCATTTGAATATCCAAAACTGCAACATCCGGTGTCAATTGCACGATCATCTCCACCGCCTGTTCCCCGTCAACAGCTTCGCCGATGACTTGAATATCACCTGCCTGTTCTAAAAATTGTCGTATCCCTGAACGAACTACGGCATGATCATCAGCCAGAATTACCCGTATCATGGGTTTGGAATCATTCATGTCGGTTTTCTCCGAGATTTGTCTTTTTAGACACATCATTCACTTGTTCTTGAATCCTTGTCAACCGTAAGCTCAACAATCGTTCATTTTCTCTCGCGAGTAATTTACGGTACTCATATTTGTCATCGATAACTTTCACCGAGTTCGACATCCATTCTTGTAATAATGGGAACCCAAACCAGACACTACCCAAACCAAACAAGATTCCAGAAATCAGACGCATCCAGGCATTGAAAGATCCCCAGGCATCTCCGGCATAAAAAGCAGATGGAAGAGTATGGTTGCTCAATATAGCCAGCCACGTATTTGAATCCCTGAAACCCTGCCCGATTCCGGCGAAATCGCTGATCAGATGCGTTGTGCCATCTATCGCCATGGGCAGGATGAATAAGAATGCTCCCCACCATGGAAGCTTTCCGATTTTCTTCTTGAGGTTCCCCCAAAGAATTCCAAACACCCAAATGCTTGTGAACATGGAGAACATTCGGTCAGACCACGCCATTTTCCACCCCATTTGGGGGTTACCAATAAACTGCCGCAAGATAACCGCATCTGTTGTGTTTTGCCAGGCAGATTGAATTTCTGATAAGGTGTAAGAAATCTTGGGACCAAATAAAAAATAAGAACGTTCTGGCAGCTGATGGCAAATAAAAGAATAGACCCAATATATGATTTTCGCAGGGAATACCCACCCAATAGCCATAAATAGTGGTGCTAGAAATGGAATTACTGCAAACAATCCCAACAAACAACTGATTTCTACGACCCAATGTCGGATTAAAAAAAGGGACATTTGATCGAATTTATTCATAAATGGTATTTTCGTTCTGTCGAATAAAGTCATACTTGACTACTCCAATTGCCGGTATATTCAGATTGTATATACCGGCAAAATTCAGTTAAAAGAATAAGATTATGGAATTGTCATTTGGAAATCTTTCTTAAAGTCCAAATTGTCTTTCTGGACAGTAACCGTAATCTTCCATGTTCCTGACATACTAAAATCAGCAGTGATGGCATATTTACCTTTCTCTTGTTCAGTAGCCAAGCCATTCATTATCATTCCAGACATATCCGTATGATCTGCGCTGATCTCTACTTTTGCACCTGTTAAAGGTTGACCGTTTGTGTCCTGAATATCCAGAATTATCCCGTTATTACCTACAACAGGTGTTTTTGGGTCTGTATTAAGAGTGATACTTATTGTTTCAACTGAAAGTTTTTGCGGTGTTGATACATCGCTGCAAGCAGATAATAGAACTGATAAAATTAATATTGTTGTAAAACATTTTCGAAGCGTAAACATATTTTCTCCTTTTTTAATCTGTAACATTAATCATTAACATCAAACCACCTGGTTCGACATTATCATTGGTTGTATGGTGAAGAATGTGGCAGTGTACCATCCATTGCCCCGTTTCAGTGGCAATAAATTCGATATCGTATCGTTCTCCAGGAGAGACCAAAACCGTATCCTTGGTTAATTGAGCTGCCTCAGGAACCGGATGTCCATCGGTCGCAACAATTTTGAAGGGGACGCCATGTAAGTGAATGGGATGAACAAACTGTCCAATCCCCATCAAGCGGAAGCGAACCAGTTGTCCTTTCTTTACATTTATCACTTCCGTGTCAGGAAATGCCTTGCCATTAAAGGTGAAATAATTGGGTTCCATCCCTGCCATTGGCATGGAAGCAAAGGTTTTTCCGTTTTTGAATAACCATTCGGAAATCATGAGGGTTACATCTACATCAGGCTTATGTGTTTCAGGTTCTTTGGGGTCGATAATAAATGGACCGTACAACCCTGCAGAAACTTGAATATCACCTTCATAATGTGAATGGTACATATATGAGCCTGCAGGTTTTGCCACAAACTCATAAACAAAGGATTCACCAGGTTGAATTGGCTTTTGAGTAACATCTGGTATCCCATCCATCGCATTGGGCACGGCAATTCCATGCCAATGGATTGTGGTAGGTTCCGGCAACTCATTTTTTATATTAATTCGAACAACGTCTCCTTCTGTCACCCGAATCATAGGACCTGGAACGGTACCATTGTAAGTCCAAGCAGTTACTGAAACGTCTTTGGTGATTGGCCAAATGATTGGTTTTGTGATCAAGTCAAAAACTTTTATTTCGTCGTCCATGTAATAATCGAGTAGTTGACCACCGTTGGTTTCTATTGCCTTTTGAATGTTCTCGCCGCCGATCGGTTGCATCATGTGTGAACTGCCCGGAGAGGACGACATGACACCTGGGGTTGCTGTTGCAACCACCCCATCCTCGGCGACCGCACTTGGAGTATATTGAGGTGAAATACCAGGTGAACAAGCTGCTAAAACAAACAATACTAATAATGTTATTGAAAATAACCAACGAAATCTTTTCAAGGAAAAACCTCCGTAAAATTAAATACCCTTTAATAAGAATAGATAATTACCAAAACATAAAGAAGAGCATTAAAGCTTAGTAATAAATGAGCTATTATGCCTATTATCACCTTAATAGTAGACATAAGTCATATTGGGGGTGATTATATTTTCACTTTACCTAATCCATTAAGTAAGTTCCTCAACAGCTTCTATTGGTTTTATCAATACAAGTGGTTTGGTTTTTGCTATTATTTCAGCATTCCCAACAGTACAATATTCAAGCACAAAGAATACTTATGTTTAGGTGAGGAGGATAAGTGGATTATTTGCCAATAAAGTTCCTGGGATTTGGTGGGTTAATATTCCAATGGCTTTGGAATCCACCTGATTACCAAAATCGTTGATCAGAAAAACGGCTGTCTCATATTCATCACCATCCAATATCAGGGTGGTTGACGACGCTTTCAGAGGATAAATCATTAATACCACCATCTGGCAGTTACAAGAGAAAGAATTTTTGTGACCATTTATGGCAGAATGCAAATCAAAAGATTTTAAAACCAAATATCCTTCAGATCTCAAGACCTCAGATATTTCCAGTTCTGCACTAGCACAATCTTTCTGAAGAACGAATAATAATCGGTTCGAAGCATTCATAAACAATCTCCAGAGTTAATATAAAAAAAAGAGACATCCCCAACCAGTGCAATATTGCGGGGATACCTATGAGCTTTTTTGCCTATTGAAAGAAGTGTAATTACAAGATTAAAGTTTGAGATTTGTGGATTGAGTATGGATGAGTTCGCCAAAAATCGTTTTAAAATGTCTGGTTTCAATGATTGTCGAAAAACCAGCCTGCCGAAGCATGCCAGGCAGAAGCCCTTTGATATTATCCCCGGCTGCTTCCATATGAGAGATCGGAATAGCAATGAGTCGCATTACAAAACTTGAGGGCTTTCCAAAATCCATGAGGTGAAATTCGCTTTCAGGTTTCAACACACGAAAGACTTCTTGAAATGCCTTCCTTTTATTCGGCGCAGTCAAATGGTGGATCATTAAACTGGAAATAACTTTGTCAAAGGATGCAGTTTCAAAAGGAAGATCAAAAGCCAACCCATGTGTCCAGTTAATAACCACTCCAGCAGCTTTGGCTTTTTCTTTGGCAATGGTTAAAACTTGTTGATCACCATCCAGGCCGGTCAAATCAATGAGGGGCAAGAATTGTTTCATCTGAACAGTCAATGTGCCTGTTCCACATCCCAGATCCAACACTTTTTGACCTGGTTCCAAATGGCGTTTTCAATCAAGTAACGTTTGAAGGTCTCTTCTCGCATGCCCCACTTGAGGACTGGATCGTAAAGAGGGGTTAACCAGTTCTGATTTAATACTGGAATATATTTTTCATTTTTCGTCATTTTGACTTGCCTTATTGAGTCTCTAATGAACTTTCGCAACTTGTCGTTTTTTTAGGGTAAGGATGGCTATTAATGGCATACTTACAGCAAATACTAAAACGCTGACAATCTGCGACTGATTCAACCCCAATGCAATAATCTTATAAGAACTTGTAAAAGCCACGAAAAAGCGCAGCAAGGAATACAGAGACAAATAAATCAGAGTGAGCATCCCATCAGATAAGTTCTTCTTGCGAAGTTTCCACAACAAAACAAAAATGGCCAGGTTCATTACGATTTCAAAAACAGGTGTGGGTGTGTAGTAAACACCCAATTGGGGGACCATGGCGTTTGGGCT
>CAZPIM010000146.1:0-5779 GCA_964586385.1 uncultured Anaerolineaceae bacterium | reverse complement strand
TTTTCCATAACAAATATCCCCGTCGAAGATATTTGGTCCGCAATTCCAGCGAATACCCGGCCTGCCCCAGGCGTTGTGCACCAGCGATAAACCAGCGACGAACACCCCATTCGCGAAACGCAATCGTTTCCAGAGAAGCGCGTTTCCAGTTCTCCATAAAGTCGTAGATTATCTCACCGGGGATCATGCGATGGATGTGATTCTTCGGCAACACCGGTTGAAACAAGGCTGGTTCAAATCCCCAGCGAAAGTTCGTGCTGAAAAGCAAACCTTCTACCTTTAATTCTCCCGATTCTTTTCGCAATAAGTTTGCCACCCAAATCCTTCCAAACGGATCAGACGTACCTTCTATTAAAAGCCCACCTTCGGATAAATATTCTCCCATCAAATGCAATGAAGGCAATACTTCTGATTCCTCGTATTGTCTTAAGACATTAAATGCACGAATTAACCGCACAGTCTCTCCTGATTTTAAAGGTATATTGAACCCACCCAGGCGGAAGAATGTGGTTTCATCTTCGAACGGTTTCGCATTGACAACCCGCTCCTGTTCGATTTCCACTCCTAAAACGGGTAAACGCGGATTAAGCGTTCTTAACCGTTCAGCACTTTCCAGGGTCGTAAATGGTTCTGCCCCATACCCCAAATCCACGTAAAACGCATGCTGATATTCTTCGAATTTTACACGCAGCAATGAATCTGCGTACATCAATAAAAAATTATCCACCCGTCTTAATCGATTACGGGCGGTCTTCCCCCTTGTTATTTGTCCAAGAGGCTTTTTTACGGGAAATGATTTCTTCAATGTACTTCGATTTTACTCTGACTATGACAAATTTCAACACTTAATCCTTACGCTCACTTCTTGTTTCATCCCAAATGGCTATCCGGTTTCTGCCTTCTTTTTTTGCGAATTGCATCGCCTTGTCCGCGCGGTCAACCAACCGGTCTATGGGAACACCCTCTTCATATGGGGCGATTCCGATACTGACTGTGACTTGAATGATTTTTTCGTGTACTTCAAATCGGGCATCGGTGAATAACCTTAACAACCGGTTTGCAACTGATATGGATTGCTCCATAGTTGTTTCCGGCATTAAAACAACAAACTCCTCGCCCCCAAATCTGCCTAAAATATCAACTTCCCGTAAGAATGTCTCTAATTGGCGTGCAACCATTTTTAAAATCTGATCACCAGCCAAATGGCCAAGCTGATCATTAATTTTCTTAAAATGATCGATATCAATCATCATGACAGTAAGGGGGTGAAAATATCTTTTTATCCGTTTAAATTCATTCAAAGCCAATGTATAGAAATAACGCCGGTTATTTAAACCGGTTAAGGGATCCAGATTGGCAAGCCGGCGATATTTTTCTTCGCTTTGACGTAAAGCCTCTTCTGCCCAGCGCCTTTCAGTGATCTCTTTTTCCAGTTGATCGTTTTTATTCTGAATGATGCGCGCTTCGGTCTGCAAGGATTGTGTCCGATATACCGTTTCAAGCGATTTATATTTCAGTTCATTTTTCTCCGCATTTAATTTTTGTTCCAGATCAAGATAAGCCTTCAAATGGTCATAAGCTTGTTGATAATCCTTTAGTTGTTCAAAAATTTGTGCCAGCTTTTGATGGGCATGCAAACTGCCCTGAATGAAACGGTTCTTTTTGGATTTATTCAAGGCGGTTTCCAATAATGCGGAGGATTCATCCAGTTTTCCCCACTGGAAATAAACATCACTCATCCATAAAGAAGAAGCCACTTCGTCTGCCTGATATCCATGCAATTCTGCCAGTTCAAGGCTGGATTGGAAATATTCGTGGGCTTTATCCAGATTGCCCATTTGCAGTTCATATTGACCTTTTTGTCTTAAGATATCAATTGTTAATAAATCGCTTCCCAACTGCAAGGCAAGTTTTTCACAACGCTCCAGATATTGTTTAAAAATATCGAATTCCCCTTCAGATTTGTAAGCAGCAGCCAGATTACAATACACGTATGCTAAAAGTTTGCTTTGATTACCGGTCGCAAAGATTTGCAGGCTGCGTTTGAACTCCAGAATCGCCTGCGAGGAGTCGCCGGTAAACAAATACACCATCCCCATGGTCATCAGAATTTCACCCAAAGGAATACCATCATCCAGATGTCTGGCAATTTCAAGTGCTTTTAACAATGTTGACATGGCCTTGTTATATTCATTCAGGCTCAAGTAAATTGCACCCAAATTACACAATGCCTGTGTTTGCCGAACAGAATCTTTCAAATCCGTATAAATGGATAGAGCTTCCAGAGATTGTGACAATGCCAACTGAAAATCACCGCAATCCAAATTGAAATGTGCCTGATTGAAAAGACTATCGGCAACACCCTTTTTATAAACATTGACCCGATATTTTCCACCAGTGGAAAGTTTATATGCCTCCTTGCTGAGACGGATCCCTTCCTGTGGATCAATACCCTCAAGCTTCCAAGCGCGTTCATTTAATGCTTCAATTTCCAGGGTGAAATCTGGCAAGTTTTGATTATCTGACGAAAGCGTAGAGTTAGTCATGTGCTTCTATGTTGCACAGTTTGTACCAGAATAGTTAGGCGTTGATATTATCTTTTTTGAATAAAAGTATCGGTATTAACAAAACAAGTGACTGTGTGCCCCTGCTTCCGTCACATCGTGGAGCATTCCAGTTGGAACCCTTCTGACCACGATGCAGGTAAATAGTTTCGGACTGGTCACAATTTCTCCTGATCAGGAATTTGTGTTGATCTATCCAAACGTATTCGATTTGCAGAATGGTAAATTAATTACCGATCTACCAGCAGTCAACGACTGGATTTCCGATGTTTTTTCTGCACAGACGGTAAAGAAATCGTAATGATCGGTGATAAGGAAATTATCCATTTTGCAGTTTTAAGATAACCCTGGCACTAATAATCAGCGTATACCCCACAATTTCAGACTGCCATCTTCTGCGAGTGAAAGCAGACTTTTACCATCCGCTGTGAAAGCAAGTGCAATGATCGCCAGTTGGTCCGATTGCCAGAAAAATATTTCTCCGCGATCGGAAGTATTCATCAAATGGATCACCCCTTCGTGATCGGCAATCGCCAGGATCTGATCATCCGGACTGAGGGCAATTTCATTCCCCTTCGCGGAAAATCTTCCCTGTAATTTGCCTGTGGTTGTGTCCCAAATCCAGACATACTGCTTTGCCCCAAACATCAAACTGCTGTCCGATGAGAATGCAACATCCGTCACCAGCCACTCTGACCCGTCCGACTCCAACGAAACACCTTTTGCGTTTACGATGTCCCATAACCGTAAATCTCCCTGACAGGTCATGGTACAGATCTCGCCACCGGAGGCAAGAAAACGCCCATCCTGTGCATATTCCAACCAGGTGATCGGATAACCTGAGCCATAAAAACCTTGAATCGTATGTCCATCCAGTGGATCAATCGTTAGCAGTTGGGTACTATACCCATACGCGAGTGTCGCACCATCCGGCGAAAATGCGAGAATGCCATTTTGCAAACACCTTTCCAACTTTGTAAATGCGGAATCTCGCCAACCGGCAACAGACAAATTTTCTTTGGAGCAAATCGCTACGTTTTCTCCGTCTTCGGAGAGAGCCGGTTTAGACATCGGTTCTGACTCAAAATGCAGCCAATCCACCATACCTTCTATAGGATTCCAACGCCAGACATGTTGGTTACCTCCCCAAACAAACAAATCTTGATTGTTGGTCACAGTCATACCGCTGATTTGATGCAGATGCTCCAGCGCAGAAAATTCTTCAACCGTAATCGCGGTCGTGGGTGTAGGTTCCGGAAGATTGGCTGCACCCTGTGTGATCGTCTGAAAGTCATTGAGCAAGTAGGATAATTCTCCGCCGTTGATCTCCAGATGCGACCCATCTTCCGAAATCTTTGCCAGTTTAACTTCGACAGGCGGATAAAGCGTATGTGTCAATATAAATTCGGGTTGAATCTTCCAGACTAGCACGTTATTTTCGTGGTAAGAAACGAAATTTATTGAATCGGGGGAAAAAGGTTCATCGCTGATCTGACCATTGATTTGGCCAACGAATTTCCCGTCTTTGATTTGATACAGTTTCACAACCGATTCTTTCAATCCGATAACACCTTGCAGAATCCCTATTAAATTTCCGTCCGGCGAAAATAAATGCTCATCCAATCTGCCGGATTCCTTGATATACCAAACCATCTTTTCATCTGCAATTGACCAAAGTGAAAGCGAAGCATAACGCACATAAGCAATCGGCTGTCGCCCGGTTGAAATTAGATACTTGCCATCCGGCGTGAAAATAATTTCCTGGTCCATACCTGCGGAATCATGATATAGACGCACAATCTGTGACCCATCCGTTAGATCCCACAATATAATCGCGCCATCCTTAGCACCCAGAGCAAAACGACTTTGATCCTGTGAAAAACGTATTGGCGCAATTGAATAAAAATATTCAGAAAATTGTTGCAATTGTGCCGGGCTGCATTTTGGGCAAAAATTTAACGGTAATTTCGCTTCATACCAAAGGTCAAATTTAATGTCCCCATTTTCAATATTGACGATTTTAATGCGTCCGTCCTTCAATAGTACAGCGGCGAGATCCTGGTTGGGAGAGAGTAAAAATTGTAAGGCGTCAGGGATTTCTACCAGTAGAGCATGATCCGTTGCGTGATAAAGATAAAAACCCAATGTTGACAATACCAGGATTTGTCCGTTTTGGTTAACTTCATAATGGAACACTTCGCCCCTGCCCCAAGAAGCGCGTTGCTCCATCTTGTCCGCATTTTCAATCGAGATCATCACATTTCCCCAAGGTAATGGGGTTGGGGTAATCGTCGGTAACATGGTAGATGTCGGGCTTGGTGTCGTGCTGGGTGTGGCGGAAGGCAGTAGTGTCGTAGATGGTGTTGCAGAAGGGGATAGGGTGGCTGGTTTTTCTTCCTTAATTGCAGGCACGACTAACTGATCCGGCGAAGCTTCATTTTGCACACCACAAGCAGCCAGAATAACCATAATAACGATCAAAATTGTTATTCGCCACATTTTTTCATCCCCTTCATAAAAACAAACTTTCCATACCCTATGAAAGATTTTATTAATTATAGAAGGAAGTGCAGAGATTTCATCAATTTGTATTGGATGATTTTTGGGATTCATGGAATAACAATTTTTTTGGGTACAATAGGACCAGGGTTTGTTCTGAAAATTCGGAGGAAGTATGACGGAAAAGCAAATCATTATTGCAGATTCGCTGCAACAGTTAAATGAACTGTCTGTGGATCATTTTCAAAATTCCATCCTGCAAGCAGTCGAAAAACATGGTCAAGCCCTGGTAGTCCTTTCAGGCGGAAACACACCTGCCGGTCTGTTTTCATCCTTGATTCAGCCACCGTTTCGAGAACAAATCCCCTGGGATACAGTTCATTTTTTCTGGGCGGATGAGCGCTGGGTACCGTATGATGACCCTGAAAGTAATTTCGGGCAGGCAAAGCGCTTATTGTTCGATCATGTCCCCGTGTCTTTCGATCATATTCATGCCGTCAATGTTACGCTCCCGTTGGCAGAAGCGGTTGAGCAATATCGGCAGGAAATTCTGAAATTCACTAATACCGGAGATACCGCCCCCCGATTCGATTGGATTCTATTGGGTATGGGCAGCGATGGTCACACTGCATCCCTCTTTCCCGGTTCACCTCTGGTAAATAACGAGCAAGACCTGATCCGTTCCGTACAGGCGCAATACCAAAACCGGCCAGCCA
>CAZPIM010000145.1:0-5802 GCA_964586385.1 uncultured Anaerolineaceae bacterium | reverse complement strand
ATTGTTTTTTTCATCGTTTCAATTTCCTATGAGTGAATCTTCATAAAGTTATATGAATTGTTTTTTTGACAGACATGATAATCAATGTTGGCTCACAGTTCCTATTGGCTGTTAAATTCCGTAGAAAGGTCTGTAAATCCAATAAACGACAACAGAATGTAGTATACCAAAATTAAATTCAGGAAAATCGCCTGCAAAATACAAGTCCTTTATATGAAGTCACGAGGTTTTTCCAGCTTATACACATTGTGTAATATTATGACTGATCAACATCAAGAATCTTTTCCCGGATCGCACTTATTATTAATTTGTCTTGTGGATCTCCAAATGCGCCCATATTGATCACCAGGATATGACTGCTGATTCCTGCTTTTTGGATTTCACGCGGGACATCGACCTCGCTATGAATTGATGCAGCGCTGATACTGGCAGAGAACACCAGGACCTTCGTAACCTGCTTATTGGCTAATGCATGTAACCCTTCTGCAATGGACGGCTTTTGAAAACTCATCCAGGCTGAAAAAATATTTTCGGATCTGTAGCCATGCGTGACTAAAGCCTGCTTGATACCATCTCTGTAAAGATTCTCCTGCTCGGTCTGGGTTGGATAAATTTGATCCCATGCCTTCGGCTGCCCATGCCCAACCAGTAAGATTCCGACCTGTTCTTTATTCGTATCACCCAGGGCAGCTCCGGCTTTAAGGATGAAGTGTTCTCTTAATAATGTTGAATTCCATAGTGGCTCTGCCATGCTTACCGGTACACCATATTTTTCCGGTTCCAGAGCTGTCACCATCGCTTGCCCTGCCATCGTATGACTGGAAATCGTGATGAAGATCGGCAACAGAATGATGCGGTCAGCGCCATCATTAATCGCATTGATAGCCATCTCATCCGGTCGCGGATTGCTATCCAGGAAGGCAAGATAAAATCGATAGTCTGTCTCCTCAGAACCAGAGAATGAAGCCTGTAATTCGCGAAAGATAGCCGTATGTATCGCATTATGAGGGCTGCCCCCGGCTTGTAAGTATTCTTTCCGGATTGCATGGAAAAAGAAAGGGCGAAAGGGAAAGGGAATAAAAGGTACATGGTCATGGTCAAATTCACGGATCGTTTCCAGCCAGGGTAACGGATCATAGGCCGGTGGTTCGCCGTGTGTGAAGTAGATCACCGCTGTATGACCCAAACCTCTTTCACCCGGTGAGCGGGTTATTGCAGGTAATGGTCGATTTTCTTGTTGCTTGAGGAATCGTATTGTCGCACCGAGATAACCGCCGATGAAAAAGATCAAACCGAAAATGATCGCGGCAAGTGATTGTTGCGTATTAAAAAAGATCGCCGCCCAAACAATTGACCAAGCCAACAGAACCATAATAAGGATTAAAAAGAAACCCATTCTCTGGGGGGATGTAACAAGATACTGAACCAAAAAAACACCAGTCAGGGCAGTAATAATTGAGAAGACAATCCAGGGCAAGAAATCCAATTTGGGTTATACCTCGATCAATCAGATTGTAAAAATACTTGGAGTAATTTTTTATAACGAGGGATATTTATGCCAATTACCATATTGAACGGGTTATTGGTCTTTGTTAAATCTGATTATTAGCTTGAAGTGAAATTATAATTCAATCGATTTTTTTATTCCAAATATCCATTCCTCCCAAATCTTTGATCGGCGAACAAATCTTCTGGCGTTTGAGAATCGATTGCAAAAAGTTTAATATCCATTCACTATCAGCCATATGTTTACAATGAATAGGTTTGTGTTAAAACTCTGCAATTTGCCGTAGTGATTGATTTCCAATCCCTGATATTTTATATCAGTCGCAGTGACCCATCTCAATCGTCATAATTTGGCGGAATTTTTATGTATTTGATTTCTTCGAGCGTTCGCACGTAAGCTTCCGGCATCTTTTCGAATGGTGAATAGGTGTTCCACATGGTTGCAGTCGGATAATCCATGGGAAGGGGGCGAATTGAGCGTAAATCCCAGGCAACCAAAAAGCAGAATGGACGAGAAAGCAGATCTTTATCCTGCGCCAATTTATGATAACGGACAGCCAGTTTTCTGGATTCGGCAATTTCTGTTGGCAATAATTTTGGAAAAATAACCGTTTCCGCTTCATCACGGGTTGCTTCAACCCAAAAAGCGTCAACCAGATCATCCGATTGTTTACCACCGAAAGCATCACATTTTCGCCAAAGATAACGAATGATCATATGGGTTGCCCTGAATATGTTTCGGAATGATGGTTTTTCATTTTTTTTCTGACCTAATTACGACCAAACGCTCCAAAAGTGCGCGTATGATTCCTTTCTCGATCATTTCACCCCAGTGGCCATCACTGAAACGCTCACCACGTAAACAAAAGGTGAGCATAGATTTTACATCAGGAAGGGACGCGGATTGAATAAAATTCTGACTTTGGATCTTTTGTTGTATCTTTTCAGGTAAATAATTGTAATCAAGCCACTTGTCTTGGGAAACTGTCCGGAAAAATTCTTCCACCAATGGGGCGTACTTTGGGTACGGAAGGGAGATCGTTCCATCCGGCTGTTTTCCGCCCTCCCACTTTTCGATGCAATTAAAGCCTGGTGCATAAAGTATGGGCAAAAAGGCGGTGAGCTCTTCAATCTCTTCCGGGGTAGGTTCACGGGAAGGGTTCAATTTCATGATATAGAGTGTAGCAAAAATATCAAAGTTTTGGCAGATGGCAATTAAAGTTTGTGAATATGCAACCTCAAGTTAACCAAATCAAAATACCTGCTTCACCAGCGCATATTGCCCTTTGAAACAAAAATCACATGGTCAATTTGGTTTTTCCCCGAAGGATCAAAACGCGGGGCAGCCTATGAATTTTTCAGACCTTGTATATTGCTTGATGGCAGAATCCAATCCGGAAATTGAAAGCGGTTTTGAAATAAACCCATTTGCACCAGATTCTAAAGCCTTCTTTCCTTCTATATGCGGATCGCCAGCCGACAAGATCAAAACCGGAATTGCTGCTGTCAGGGAATGGCTGCGGATTTGATGAACAACCTGAAACCCGCTCACATCCTGCATATTGATATCAATCAAGATCAAATCCGGATCGGAATGGAGCACGTGTTGGATAGCATCCACTGGGTCAGAACAGGTAAAAGATTGATGACCCAAAATTTCTGATGCTTTTTTCATTAATTTCAGTGTTAATAAATCATCATCAATAAATAAGATCTTGCTCATAATTTCCTTTGGAATTAATTTTGTTCTCTATCGAAAATGATGGCGTCAGCGATCAAATGAGTTTTTCACTTTAAACAATTTTTGGGGGGGGTTAAACAACTTTAACGAAAACCATTTCCACTTTCTAGATTTTCTATTTTTCTCCGGATTATTTCCGTAAGTTCCACGTAAAAAAGCTTTAATGCATACTGTTCCTGAGGAATTTCATGCGTTTCCATTAAACTTTTCCCTATATTTCCTTTCTTTGCATACGCGATCTCTGGTATAGTAGGTGCAATGAGAGAGAAATTTTATACTTTGCAATTTGAATTCAAAACCGTCATTTTGCCATTTATCAGTTCGCGTCTTGTTCTGCTCCTGGTCGGACTAATTGCACCGATTGTTCGAGGCAGTGATATATATCCCATCAGAGTTACCGTAGAACGCGCCTGGCAGTTCACTCCCTATCGTTTGTTGGATATGTGGGCACGCTGGGACACTGGCTGGTATTATTCGATTGCTGCGAATGGATACGTGCAGACAGAAGCTGGCACCGCATCCAACCTGGCATTTTTTCCGCTTTACCCTTATCTCATTCGTGCCAGCAATTTCTTTCTGTTGGATTTTCGTGAGCACCGTACCACCTTTACTTTTATTGGGGTGGTGATCAGCAATCTTGCTTTTCTGGGAGCCTTGTTGATTCTGGCAAAAATTCTTAAACATCTCAAATTTAACGATGGTTTCACCAGAAATGCGATCTGGGTTGTTCTCATCTTTCCCCTTAGTTTTTTCTTCTCCACCCTGCTTACCGAAAGTCTTTTGTTATTCCTGGTTTTGGCTGTCTTGTGGTCCTGTATAAAGCGTAATTGGCTCTTGTGCGCCGTTGCAGCAAGTCTGGCGATGGTCACGCGTCCGTTGGGGCAAATTGTCATCATCCCGATTGCAATTAGTTATCTCATGCAAAATAAAGGCAAAATCCATTGGAAAGAGATTCTTCCCTTTGCTTTGGTACCTCTGACATTCTTCGGTTACATCTGGTCGCTGTATCTGATCAGCGGTGATTGGTTTGCCATCCTGAATGTCCACTCTGCCTGGAGTCATCAGTCTTCTTTACCATGGCAAACTTTATTCCATGTGGATCCGTACCGTCCTACATTTAGTTATTTGAATATCTGTATTGTTACAATAATGATGCTCCTATGTGTGATTTACATCTGGAAATACCCCCATAAGGAATGGGGCATTTGGGGTCTGCTTATGATCACAATTCCATTATTTCTGGGAGTTTCAAACTCGCTCGGTCGCTATGCTCTGATGGCTTTTCCGGCTTTCATCGCTCTAAATGACTTGCTGGAAAACAAACCGGAATTACGACGCTGGGTTGAAATGGTCATGATTGCTTTACAAGCCCTGTTGTTCATTGGCTGGGTACGTTTCTACTGGGTAGGATAAATTTGTATGCCCGATGAATCGTTTTGGAATTTATATTGGGATACGCGCCTGCAATTTCTGCAAGGACAGGGCAAGGGGCATGCCATTCTGGCGGCTTCGCGCCTGATACGGGGTGACCCCTCTCAAACCATGCGCATCCTGGAATTGGGTTGCGGTGAAGGCCAGATTCTAGGTGCACTGGTGGAAGCGCATCAGGAGATGCCGCACATTCAAGAATCGGTCGGGGTGGATTATGACGCACTCGCACTGGAAACAGCTCGAAAAGCATTTCCCGCTATTAAGTTTATCCAGGGTGATTTTACAGACCCGGATTTATTGGAGGAACTGGGTAAATTTGACTTGATTCTGTTAGTCAATGCGCTGCATCATGTCTTCTCGGATGCCTACGATGAAGAATTGGGTGAGGTGGACGTCCCGACAGCAAAAATTGCGGTGCAGGGTGCCTTCCGGTCCATTCAAAAATGCCTCCACCCGGGTGGTTCCATCCTTCTTTTCGATGGGTTAGAAGCGGATGGCGATTTACAGCGCCTGTTAGAAATCCGTTTTTTGCACACACAGGCGCAGGAAGACTTCCTGCAATTTGCCAGGGAATATCAGCCATTTCGTATTCGTTATCAAGTTGGGAGCAGTAAAGACAGCATACTAATTTCTGTTCGCGATTTTACGCGATATGTAACCAAAATGATTTTTTTGGGGAAACCATTATGGCAGCGTGAACGTTTGGAAAGTTACCAGTATTTCAATCGTGCAGAGTTGCAGCAAATGTTTCTCGAAAACGGGTTAACCTTGATGGAAGAACAATTCATCAGCGTGGATATGCAACGCTGGCAGGATGAAATCGAGATTCTCAGCCCGGATTTTGATTTTCCGGTCGAACATGTTTTAATGATCGGCAAATAGCCAAAAGATCTGGCCGGGTGATTACGAATTCCCTGATGTCGCAACCACCCGATGCCAGTGCGTTAAGCAATTTTAGGCCGAAAGAGTTTTTCGCGGTAATGCCAGATCAGCAAACCTGCCACTACTAAAATTCCAGCTGCTAATGCAAACGGAAAATATTGGCGAACATAACCGCTCAGTAAATGGTACTCATTACCAAGCCAGAAACCTGCTGCCAGCAAGAGTGAACACCAGATATACGC
>CAZPIM010000144.1:0-5802 GCA_964586385.1 uncultured Anaerolineaceae bacterium | reverse complement strand
ATGACACATTGACCAGGACGAGTAACCTACTCAAAGCCAACAGGGATCGGAGATCCGTGACTGAAAGTCTCCGAAGGTGGTGGATGGTGAAAACCCCCTGAGAGTGTAAACCAGAAAAGTAAACCGTCAGGCAAGCTTAGTATGGCGAACGGCTGACCCCGTTATCAGTTCAAAGAGATAAGTTTTTTACCAAAGTGTTTTGGTAAAACTTAATCTGGGTGGAACCGCGTGATCTTTAGACTCTCGCCCCAGTTGGGCGGGAGTTTTTGTTTTAACTCCGTGAAATTATTGGATGTTAAGGAAAGGAGACAAATATGTCTGAAAATGAACAAAAAGAAAGTTATCATGAATCCGAGCTTTACCGCATTCGCCATTCTGCTGCACATGTCATGGCAGAAGCCGTATTGGAATTGATGCCGGAAGGTAAATATACCATCGGTCCGGCCATCGAAAACGGTTTTTATTACGATTTCGAGCTTCCACGCACTTTGACCCCCGAGGATTTACTCCAGATCGAAAAACGCATGCGCCAGATTATTGCCGGGAATCACAAATTCGAACGCAAGGTGGTATCGGCCGAAGAAGCACGCCAAATATTCAAAGACCAACCTTACAAACTGGAGTTGATTGATGGTTTGGAACAGGGGCAATTCGACGAAGACGGCAACCCTCTGGATGTTAAACCGGATATTTCGATCTATACCCATGACACCTTCACCGATTTGTGTCGCGGTCCGCATGTGGAAACCACCCGCCAAATCAACCCGTCAGCCATCAAGTTGATGAGTGTGGCCGGGGCTTATTGGCGCGGCGATGAGAAAAATAAAATGCTGCAACGAATTTACGGAACGGCATGGAAGTCGCCTAAGGAATTGGAGCAATATCTCTGGCAGTTGGAAGAGGCGAAAAAACGTGACCATCGTAAACTGGGAAAAGAGCTGGAAATCTTCTTTTTCGATGATGAAGTTGGTCCGGGATTACCTCTGTGGATGCCGCGTGGTGGCGTAATAATCGATGAGCTTGAGTCACTTGCCAAAGAAGTTGAAATTCAGGCAGGCTACAGCCGGGTTCGGACGCCGCATGTGACCAAAGAAGATCTCTTTATCCGCTCCGGACATTTACCTTATTACGCAGAGAGCATGTATCCTCCGATGGAATTGGAAGGAGTGAAATATTACGTCAAACCAATGAATTGCCCGATGCACCATAAGATTTTTGGTAGTATTCCACGTTCTTATCGGGATATGCCTGTGCGTCTGTCTGAATACGGTACCTGTTACCGCTATGAAAAGAGCGGCGAATTGTTTGGACTGATGCGCGTGCGCTCGATGCAGATGAACGATGCGCACATTTACTGCTCGGAAGAACAATTTGAAGAGGAGTTCATGGCAGTGATTGGATTGTATCTGCGCTACTTTGAAATTTTTGGCGTAGATAAGTACGTTATGCGCTTTAGTACCCACCATAAGAATGGTTTAGGAAAGAAGTACATCGATAATGAGCGATTATGGTTAAAGACCGAAGATATGGTCCGGCGAGCAATGGATAACGGCGGCGTACCTTATGTGGAAGTTCCGGATGAGGCCGCCTTCTATGGTCCCAAGATCGATGTTCAGATCTGGAGTGCCATCGGGCGTGAATTCACGCTAGCTACCAACCAGGTGGACTTTGCCGTTCCAGCCCGCTTTGACTTGAAGTTCATCAATGCCAAGGGTGAGGAAGAGATCCCTCTCTGCATTCACCGTGCCCCGCTTAGTACCCACGAACGTTTCATTGGTTTCTTGATCGAGCATTTTGCCGGTAACTTCCCGGTCTGGTTGAGTCCTGAACAGGTGCGTCTGATCCCGATTACGGATGGGCAGAATGAATACGTCCAGAATTTGGCAAAGAAACTTTTAGCGTTAAACATTCGCGCTTCAGTGGATGTGAGCTCTGCCCGCATGAATGCCAAGATTCGATCAGCCCAGCTCTTTAAGATTCCTTACATGCTGGTAATCGGTGAACGCGAAATGAACGAAGGCAAAGTTTCCCTTCGCAAGCGCGATGGCTCACGCCAAGATGATTTGGCTATGGACGCTTTCATTGAGATGGTGCAGGATAAAATCAAGAACCGCTCACGGGAAATTTAAGAGCAAATCCGATCACAAAGCAAGAAAATTGCGATCTTTAATGCGATAAAAAAAGGCTCCTGCATGGTCTTGCTGCAGGAGCCTGATTATCAGCACCTCACGTTCTGTGTTTTACCCACCCCCGCCAGGTTCGCTAGAGCTGCAAAACATCCCGGTCATCCCCACTCTTGTTGAAAGATTGAGAGGTGAATTTGGTGGGTATTCACAATGCCACGCGAAGCGCTCTGAGCTTGCGATAAGTTAGGCGTAACACCACAAGCTTCACGGAGGGGTTGCATGAATTAGGTTCAAAGTCAGCCAAATCTTACGGCGTTCCATACTCCACATACAGCGTCGGGCGGCCGGCTTTATTCCAATCTTCTGCATCGGAAGAGACAAAGTATTTTCCGCTGTGCAAAGGCTTATCAGCGCTGTAAAGTACCAGTCTTAGCGGTATTCCACTCTGGTAACTCTGGGCGACAGCACGTGAAATATCCCATTCGTAAGCCATGCCTGGCCAGGGAGGAGCGCTGGTCAGCACACCAACACGGGTGGTAGCAAAGTTCTCCAATACATAAGGTGCATTATTCCAATTAAGTGTATTTTCCTGCCAATCTTCATCCACACGCATTACCTGAATGTAAGAATCAAACGCATTGGCCGGGTCTGAACCGCCAAACTGGTGCATCACCAGGTGTGCAGAACGAATCACTTTACCGGCCGGCACTTGGCTAAGTGGGAAAGTGACAAAATATTTGGAATAACATGGCCAATCTGCAATCTCGGACTGATTCTGAATAACGATATAATCTTTTCCGGCGCGATTGTTGGTGATCCCCCAGGTAGAGAAGTAATCCGGTGCAGCCCATTGTCCACACAAACTGCCGCCCCCGGCGTCTACGTCTGGCACACTCGCACCGTTTTCTCCCTGGCGTATCATCAATGTCTGCGGATTACTGGAAACTGGTGGATTGTACGTTGGCATACCAAAACGCAGGCTGCCCCAGGTCGCTGGCTGAGTGGTACTGCCAGTTTCCGGCCAACTGAAAGATTGCAGCGGTGGTCCAGCCAGGCTGTCTCGATCATGTGATACCAACCCCAACTTCCATTGTGTACCATCGGCTGGTTTGCCGGTGATTCCCAGGCTGGAAAAAGGGATGCGGAAAGTCATTGCCCAACCACGATCATCAATATTATCGTTGAGTGCATTACCCCGCCAACCAGGTACTGTGGTATATGGCAGAGACTGGGTGCTCCAGGTACTGCCATTGCCCTGTTCAGCCCGCCGGTATAAATTGACATTGTTCCAGGATTCGTACATCTGGGCGGTGAAGCGGAATGAGTTTGCATCTGGTGCTGCTGTACCGAGGCTATTCGTTTTTAGCAGCAGAGTTACGGTATCCCAGTTTTCCAGGTCGGACCCATTGGAAGCGGTGTTGTAGAAAATACGCCGGTCAAATTGGGCAATGTAAACCACCAATTCACTGTCATTATAGGCGATGCGTACATCGCTGTAATTTAAATTGTTGGTTACCTGTCCATACCAAAAGACTGCCATCTGGTTAAAACTTGGCGAAGAGATAATATTCGCCTCAGAAAAATAGGGAATATTAACAATCCGTCCATCTACCTGTTGGGTTTGGCTCCCTCCGATTATCAGTGGTAGATAAACCATGCTGCCGGTTTGAGCGCTGCCTGGATGAACCGGCAAAAAAACAGCCAACAAGGATAAAATTAAAGCGAAGTTCAAAAACCAATCATATTTTTTCATGAAGCTACCTTTTTAAGGAACAGGATTCCATCCCTGATATTTTAATAAATCCATTCCCAATAAACAACATTGTTCTGGTTTTGGTCAGTAAAGCGCATCATCTCAAAAAAAGAGCAAAATGCTGTTATGAGATTCTTTATCGATGAATAAGATCAAAAAAAATTGTTGTGTAAGATATTGATCTTAATCGTAAGTGCTGGCAGAATCAACGAACAGATTTGTTAAGAAAGGTATCTTTTCTTTACGAAAATTGTTTTGGGACAAGTACTCAAGTAGAGATGCGCTTTTCAAATTCGCCAATCTTCTTCTTGAGCAGCACAGTTAACCCCTTCTGATTAAAAAGATTGTGATGCTTTTCTCGATTCGGTCTTTGATAAGGATGAATTATCCAGCAAGCATTCTTTTAATGCCAATCAATTTTTATTTAGTCCGCCTGCCGTGCCTTTCTCTTATGGGGGTGAGTCGATACAAAAAAAAGAGAGTTTGGACATCATGCCTTACTCTCTTCTTTAATATGCACTTAACCCTGATTAGGCTTGTTTATTGAATAACTCGTTTTAATCCAAATTTCGGAAACAGGCTGACGTAAAGTCCCCCAACTGCATCTGATTCATTGAGGGAGAAAATGCCTTCGATAGAATCAAAGAATTGTGCATTTTCACGGGCAGAGACCAGTTTTTCTCCATCCAGGTTTGCCAATTTTTTCTTGTCCTGGCGGAAGCGCAAATTATCGTCAATCCGTTTGGTCATTTCTTCAAGCACAAAGTGATGTGTATCATCCGATTGTAGTTCGGCAAGATCCTTCACCCCTGTGACAAGATTCAAAAAGGCGAGTTTAATAAAATCTGAAGGGACATCCTGTTGGGTTACGCGCTGGGCTTCCCAGAAATAGCTCTCTTTCGTGCGTCCTACATCATAAAAGGCAGAAAGGAAGACAAGAAACCGCAGATATGCCTGACGATAGCTATTCTCAAAAAATCCCTGTGCTTCTTCTAATGTAACATCTCCGCGATTGAAACTGGTAATACTTGCCGCAGCCAGCATGGCGCTCATGGTAGCCAGGTGAACGCCGCTGGATAATAGCGGGTCCAGGAAACAGGCGGCATCACCGACCATAAAATATCCAGGACCGCAGAATTTATCAGAGGCATAAGAATAATCGGTTTCGCTTAAAACACCCGAGATCATTTCGCCATTTTTTACAATTTTTTTCAATAATGGTGAGGCTTCGATTGCTTCTGCATACAATGTTTCCAGACTTTTGGCTTTGTTGTCTCTAAAGACATTCTTATGCATGACTGCACCAATGCTCATGGTATCGTTGCTCAAAGGAATGCCCCACAACCAGCCATTCGGAATCGATCCGACAGCGATATCACCCTCACGGCCGGTTGCCATTCGATCAACGTTTTTCCAATAACCCCAGACTCCGATATTTTGAAAGACGTTATGATATTTCCGATTCTTCAGGTAATGGTTTGCCATAATACCGTTTCGTCCGGAACCATCGATCAAAAAGTCAAACGAAATGGTTCCCTGTTCCGGGGCATGACCGTTGTCCGATTTTTTTTGCCAGTTCGCACGAACGGGGCGTTCTCCGTCAAATTCGAGAGAACGAACTTCCACATTTTCAAACACCTTTGCCCCATTTTCAGCGGCATGATTCAATAACATTAAATCAAATTCGCCACGTTCCACTTGAAAAGCATGGGTGTAATTTCCACTCAATTCGCCAAAATCAAGTGCCCAGGTCTCGGATCCCCATTCGAGATAAGCACCGTGTTTACGTTGAAATCCGAATGTCTCCAGTTTTTCACGCACGCCCAACAGATCCATGATGGGTAAAATAGTTGGCAAAAGTGATTCCCCAATATGGTAACGGGGAAATTTGGATAATTCTAATACGGTAACATCAAACCCTTC
>CAZPIM010000143.1:4352-5920 GCA_964586385.1 uncultured Anaerolineaceae bacterium | reverse complement strand
TAATTGCGGATCATAGCCTGCTGATTGGAATACACAGGCTGATAATTTAAAACCTTTTGGGCTTTTTCTACGGAAACAAAAGAGTCTTTTGATGCTGTTTCGTAAATCCATGGGTAAAGCGGGGAAAGTTTTAGCTTCTCTAAAATTCTCAAGGCAAAAATCACCAATCCGGCCGGAAACGTCACAATGCGTTTCTTAAAACCTGCCTCATCCAGGACGGCCTGATAGTCCTGCTTCATGGTGGTAAATTCGGTGGCAGCAATATTGAATGTGTCGGAGACTTGTTTTTCATCCAGAGTCATGCAGGCATGGATTGCGCGGCACAAATCCTCCACATCCAACAGCTGGTAACGATTGTTGCCGTTTCCAATCATTGGGAAGTTTTTCCCTTCGCTTGCCCATTCATAAAATATGGCAAACACACCCAAACGCTCCGGGCCGACGAAGGATTTGGGGCGTAATACAGGTACACATAAACCGTTCTCACGGAACTCCTGGCAAATACCTTCTGCCTGTACTTTCGCCATACCATAAGGACCAACGCCAATCATCGGATCTGTTTCATAGAGCGGGTGATGATCCGGCACACCATAAACCGCAGTCGAAGAGATGTGGATCATTCGTTTTATACCCAGAGCCAAGGCAGTGCTGAGAACCAGACGGGTACCGGTTACCTCGGTGGAGTAAATTTCTTCTGGCGGGTAAAGCGGCAAAGCGGCAGCAGTGTGGATAACAATATCCGCACCAACCATACTACGACGTAAAGCTGCTTCATCCCGAATATCACCTTGCAAGAATTGAATTTGGTCCCGTTCCGGGTAAGTAAAATCAACCAGGTCAATACCGGCGATGTCTTTATAACCATTAGCAAGTAAATAACGAACCAGATTAATACTTAGAAATCCACTGATTCCGGTGATATAGATTTTCATTGAACCCAACCTTTCATCTGATGGCATATATTATACCTATTTTCATGCAAGGATTGATCCAAAACCAATGTTTTAAAGGTGTAAAATGAAAAAGACACAAATTAGAAAGAGGTAATGGATGGATATGCTCTCGCTTCTGGATGAGGTTCAGACGATTGCCAGAAATGGCTTATTATTTTCAGAAAATCATTATGATCTTGAACGCTATGAACGTTTATTGGATCTCGCGGTAAAAGAATATGCACAGATTTTGCAATTACCAAATTCAGAAGTCCTGGAAACGTTAAAAAAAGAATTCGGATATATCACCCCAAAACTTGGCGCGGATGCAGCAATTTTTAATGATCAGGGTGAGATACTTTTAATGAATCGTTCTGATGGAAGTGGCTGGTGTTTGCCATGTGGTTGGGTAGAGCCTAACGAAACACCCGCACAAGCTGCAATACGTGAAGTAATGGAGGAGACCGGTCTGGAGGTGCGGGTGGATAGGCTGGTCGGTGTCTTCACCCGTTATGCTGGTATGAATCACAGCCCTCACAGCATGGTAGCAATTGTTCACCTGTGTAAAATTGTTTCAGGGCAATTAACTCTTTCGGTTGAAGGGTCGGACCTGCGCTATTGGTGCATTGAAAATGT
>CAZPIM010000143.1:0-4252 GCA_964586385.1 uncultured Anaerolineaceae bacterium | reverse complement strand
GTATCGCTCCTACAGGTTTGCTACCATTTTCCTTGGTTTATTTTTTTGCGTAGTTTGATCGTGTTATACTCAGAATTTGAAAATCAAAAATCCATCAGGAGCACGCAATGGCAAAAAGTCAAATATTACCGGGAGCCGAATCGTATTTCTTAAAAGAAGGAAAAACCGGGTGCATTTTAACGCATGGATTTAGTTGTAATCCTGAAGAAATGAGATTCTTAGCGGATTATTTGGCAGAAAACGGATATTCGGCATATGGTGTGCGTTTATCCGGGCATGGAACGGAACCAAAAGACCTGGCCAATGTTACCTGGCAGGACTGGGTCTCTGATCTGAAAAAAGCTTATAAAGAAGTGAAGAAAAAGTGCGATAAAGTGTTTTTAATCGGACAATCATTGGGTGGTATGTTATCCCTAACCGCCGCAGGTGTCCTGGCAGTCGATGGCGTGGTTGCCATCTCAACCCCTTATTTGCGATATACGAATAAAGATTTGCTGTCCCATATTTTCCTGGATTGGACGCGTCCAATGATCCATAAGGTGGGAGTCAAAGAACATCCGAAATGGGGTATTCGCAGGGAAGCAGATTATCCGGCGTATGCAGCCTATCCGCAACAGGTTTTCCGGCAGATCTATGCCTTATCGATTGCGGTGAAAGATGCTTTGCCATTTGTAAAAGCACCGGTGATGGTGATTCAATCCAAAGCAGACGCTACGATTCCGGCCGACAGCAGCTCAAGATTTGAGCGCCGCTTGAAAAACACACAGGTCGAGACTGTGTCACTGGAAAAGTTTGGGCATGGAGTTACGATGGATCCAAAACGTGAGGAAGCGTTTAAAATCATCGTCGAGTTTCTGAATACAAAATCCATTCTGAAATAACACCCATATAGAAACGCACAGATGTTTTCGCAAATGGTTTATATCGAATCATCAAATTTGAAACATTCCTTTACAATATCTTGGCTTAAGAAGTGAAAGACGAGGTCCAAAACTGAGCCTCGTCTTTCTTTTTAGCTTTTAGATTTGGAAACCAGCTTACTGAACTGGCTGCCAGGCTGGCCACCAACCGTTCCCTAATTCCCTGGTGGTCAAATGATATACATTTATTTCCATGATTGTCGGGCTGTCATACGGTCCAATTACCACCAGGATCGATTCTCCATCCGGGGACCAGAGCACATCAAAGACATCTGCTGACTCGAGGATGATTTCTTTTTCTTTACTTTCGAGGTCCATTAACACCAGTTGAGTGGCGTTTGCTTCCAGAGATAGATCAGTTTCCTTGTAAATGATCTGCTCGTCATCCGCTGAAAACAATGGATTTGAGAGATAAAAATCTTCATCTGCATCAACGATTTGAGTTTCGTCTTCATCAAAGCGGTCATTAATGAAAATACGCTCTTCGCCATTAGGTGCATAGGTCAAATAATCATAGACCAGGTTTTCCCCGTCTTGCGACCATTGATAGCTCCCGATTGCTCGTTCCCAGGAAATATACTCCTGATCCTCAAAATCATAGTAAGCGAAAAACCCACGACCTTCCATATAAAGAATTTCGTCGAAACCGACAAATCTTCCATCTGGGGACCAATGTGGCCAAACAATGGAATAACCTTGGGGGGAAACAAGTTCCGTTGTTTGCATGTTATCAACATCAAATCCCATAATCCCTTTCGCCAGGGATTCATCCACTTCGCCACGCGCAGTAAAATAATTGGGATCGGTCATGAGTGAATAAGAAATGACGTGCGTTCCGGGTCTCCAGGAAAAACCGGTGAATGTTTCGCCAGCCAGTATTTCGACGCTCTCTTCTGTATTTATATCGTAAATAACCAGACTGTCCTGATAGTCCTGTCGATCAGGCAAAGGCGTTATGATCGTTTTCTTAAATGCCAGGAATAAGCCATCACTTGACCAGTTTGGATTGCTGTACTGGATGTAGGGTTCGGTTGAGGTGATCGTCATTGATAATCCGTCCTCTGTAAGCGCTTTTTGGTCGCCATGGAGAGGATCTACGAGCTGGACATTTCCATCCAAACCCACATAGGCGATCCAATTTACAATTTCCGACTCAGGTGTGCTGGTAGGAATCTGGGTAGGAATCTCTGTCGCGGTAGGCTGCGGAACTTCAACCAGGGGAGTCTGGGTTTCTATGGCTTGTGTAGGTGTCTGCTGAATAGCTGTAACAGGATCGGCCTGTTTATCGATGATTGGTGAACAGGCTGCCAGGGAAATGATACCGATCATACATATAAAAATAAAACGCTTCATCTTTCCTCCAAATCAAACGAAAGAACACAAATTAGTGACGTAAAGATTACAAAAAAGTTCCAATTCGTCAATAATCATGGATTGTGTCGTTGGTTTTTCATCAGGTGAATTGCTCCTAAAAAATATTTTTGTTTACAAACCGGAAAAAATGGCGATTAAATCAAGGATAAGTGAATATTCTCCGTATAGCCATATTATCTCGTATAATTAGCATATGATACATGCGATTATTTTTGATTTGGATGGTTTATTGATTGACTCCGAAGGTAGCTGGAATGCGATTCGGACCCAAATTTTTAGTGAGTATGGTAAGCCCTGGACAGATGCGGATCATAAAGCGGTTATGGGAGTCAATACGCAGGAATGGGCAAATTACATGTTGCGAAGGTTGGGATCAGATCTTGATCCACAGCAATTGGTGCAAATGGTTGTTGATCGTTTATCAGCTTTGTACCAAAAAGAGATTCCATTTTTGCCGGGTGCAAAAGAAGCAATACGAATCGCAGGAAAACAGCATCCACTAGGGCTGGCATCCGGTTCACATCACAGCTTACTAAAAATTGTTACCTCTCATCCAGATCTGGCAGGCAAGTTTCAAGCAGTCGTCAGTGCGGATGATGTGTTATCGGGCAAACCATCACCGGATATTTACATCGAAACTGCCCGAAAAATGGGTGTGTCCCCGGAAAATTGTTTGTGTCTGGAAGATTCGGGGAATGGCATTCGCGCGGGGAAAGCTGCTGGAATGAAAGTGATTGCTATTCCGGACAACCGTTTTGCTCCGCCAAAAGGGGTTTTACAAATGGCGGATCTTGTCCTAAAATCTCTGCGAGAATTTACACCTGCATTGCTGGACCGGTTGAGCCGGTCATAATTTGCTTGACATAAATATTGCAATCCCGTATATTAACATCAAAGTTATGATGATTGATCAATAGGATTTTCTCTGCCAGACTCATTGCAGAATAGAGGGTGGACAGTGGCAGAAATTGTAAACAAATCATCATTCGAAGTTCTTCAACGTTTTTCTTTAAATTCCAAAAAATATTCTCTCATCCATTCATAAATTTGTTTCCATTCAATATTTTTAATGTTGGCATTTTAGGGGTATCTTCTTGAGGTTTATAATGATTGGATTAAAACGAATTTTCTTTTGGATCTCCATCTTTACAATTTTTACCCTGATTTTGTTGGCTACAGGGAAAATAAAAGTTACTGCGGAAACCAATTATGCTTTGGAATTTAATGGGTTTCCGAATTATATAAATGTTGGCAGAACTAATGTCTTAATGTCTGGAACAGGCTGGGTTTCACAAAAAACAATCAGCTTTTGGTTACGGCCTTCCAGCCAGCCCGGGTCGGGTGTAGTGCCGACTTCCGGTGCAATCATCATCAGTACAGATCGACCAAAAGTTTTTGGTATTACACGATCTGTTTTTAATGGCGCAGACCGTATTTGGGTTTGGAATGTGGATGCAAACGGTATCGACACTGTCGGGATACCATTTGATCCGGGTCAATGGGTTCATTTATCCGTCGTTCATGATGGGACATCCATAAGGGTGTATAAAAATGGGGTTTTAGCTGCGACTATGATGAGTGGTCCAACGCTCCTGCCTTCGACAACGAATGACGGGATCGTTTTTATCGGGGGCAGCGGGCGATCCGATTCAAATACATATTTTGTTGGAAGAATGGATGATATTCAGTTTTGGAATGCCGTGCTGCCGCAGGAGACCATTCAGGAATGGATGAATCAGGAAATTGGATCCGAACACCCACAATTTGCATCGTTGTCTGCATATTATAAGATGAATAGCGGATCCGGAAATTTCTTACAGGATGATAGTGGAAATGACCATGGGGGTACACTTTTGGGGGGTATGGGTGATCTGAATTGGGTGCTGTCTGATGCATACGAACCACCAAATCCAACACATTCACCGACACCTGTTTTGACAGAAACACCAACTGTTTCA
>CAZPIM010000142.1:0-5996 GCA_964586385.1 uncultured Anaerolineaceae bacterium | reverse complement strand
TTGTCACCAAGGATCAGGCTGCCATCCGATAACTGTCGTACGCCACGTAAAAATCCTTTTCCGATACAAGTGGATGAAATGATTTTTTTACTTTTCAAATCAAGGTGCAGGATTTCCCCTTTTTCGGTATTCAAGTAGACAGCTGAACCGTCCTCTAAAATTCTAATACTGTGGGCAGGAACAGTAATCTCCTTAAAATGAAAACGAATCAGAAAATCTTTGTTTTGGTCAATTTCAACAACTGCACATTCCGCAGAAGCGGGATGAAAAATCATTTTGTTTTCGGATGTTGTGTCTTTTTTTGATATTATTTTCAACCAATGATTAAAATCGAGAATCACTTGCCATAATGCATGTTTGTGCATCCAATTCTTAAGCCGCAACCATGAGCTTATGCGATTATTGAGTATCATGCCGCAGGAAATGATTAAATGGCCGTCAGATGTGACATCAATGCCATTTAAATGAACCGAATCACTGGCATGATGATCATGGGATGCGGGATTTCGAAAGTCAACTGCACCGGATCTGACCTGTTCTTCTGAAAGAAAAGGGACAGATTTCCATGAGGCTTCGGTAAAAAGATATGCGTGTTGTCTCAGGTCGTGGTAATTTTTTAACCTGCCTGACATGTCAAATTGCATTAAGAGATCATTCCGGGAACTGGTGACCCAGATTGTTTCATGATGGATTGCAATATCATGGATACTGCCGCATGAAGGGTGACTGAATCTGCCCAGTAATTGCCAGTTTGGATCATAACGAAAAATCTCTGTTGCATTGGCAAGAATAACCTGATCTTCCCGAACAGCAATCCCGCGCAAGCCGCGTATTCCACCCCGCAGGTTAGTATCTTTTTCACGGTGCGGAGGTTCAATGATTTTACTTTTTTGAACGCATTTTTCACTGTTTAGGTCAAAGGTATATAACCAGCCCGAAGGTTGATCTGGTGGTGATTTTCTGATGATCGTAGAAATGAGTAATCTTTGCATGTTAACGGTTGAAATCATATTTTTGTTTAATGATTCCAGCCGGTTCAGCAGTCACAAAATGGGCGACATGATCAACAAAAAATTCCCAATTAAAATCAAAGTCAGCTAACGACTGAACAATTTGACCAAGCTGCTCATTCCTGACATCCCCCATTGCTAAAGTAATGTGCGGCTGCCACACATCCGGTTGATAGTGTGGATTAAAATCCTTACCCAGGGGTCGTAAAGCCGACCAAATTTGCTGATGTATACGCATGAGCTGAGGAGATTTGATCACCTGAATAAAAATGACCGGTGATTGACCAGTGAATAAACCAATCCCGCTGGTTTGAACCCGGAATGGTTTACTCAGGTTTGCAATGGTTTTCAGCGTCAATTCCAGTCCTTTTTGCTCATATTCCATCGCTCCCTGCCAGGAAAAATGTGGAAAAGGAGCCATCATTACCCCATTGGTATCGTGTTTGTTTTCCAATAGAGACCAAATCTCTTTAACTTTTTCATTATAGGGTTCCGGTAAAATACTGAGAATTGCGTTCAAACAACACCTCTGTTTTCAGCCGCCGCCGACCGGCGGAACGAAATCAATGACATCATCTTTTGTTACCCGGGTTTTTAATCCTTTTTCCATGCTGTTGATATCAGATTTATTCAAAATTATGGATAAGTGGGTAAAAAAATTTCCTTCCGCATCACACCAATGTGGCTTGAGTTGTGGAAAACGTTGCAATACTTTTTCGATGGTTGATTGCACTGTATCTTTATCCCCCGTCGTTATTTCTTCTGAACGGACTCCCGTGATATTGCGGTAAGTCGCATAAAAATTTACACGCATGTTTTTGATTTCATCTGTTTATGGATAACCGGTAGGTTGATTTTCCGGATTTGAGTTTTCGGCTGGCGCGGGATAATTCCCAGCACCAGAAAGATCGCGGGTGGGTAGGGATATAGGGGTACCCGTGTTTTCTAAAGCATTTAAAGTCAGCGTCAAATCGGGTGTCGCGCTTGGTTGGGGAGCACTCGTTATCATCGGGTTCATGGTGGAAACAATGGGCGGAGTTGCGGGGATCGGGTCTCTTTGCCAGGGAAATCCCTTCCAAAGAAAGTATGCAGACATCGCAACAACTGCGATACCCATAATGATTGCCACGATTGCACACCCATACGGAATTCTGGATCTTTTTTTTGCAGCGGGCTTAATGCCGTTCGGAATTGTGAAGGTTACAATCGTAATATTATCGTGTCCACCTCTTGCATTTGCCAGGTCAACCAAATTGCTGACCGCTTTTTTATCATCGTCTTGTGCAAATGCGTCCAGGATTTCTTTATCGGTGACCAGATCAGTTAAACCATCGCTGCTTAATAAAATACGGTCGCCATCGTTGAGTGGTTTGCCTTGATTGTCCAGCATCTGCTGATTGGTTTCGCCTTTAACAAGTTGAATACGATAGTCAACTTCTGGCGGTTGAGGCGCACCGATATATCGGCGAATGACATGCCGGTTGGGGTGACCTTCGACCTGCGCCGGAGTTAACAGACCGTTATCCAAAGCATCTTGTATCCAGGTGTGGTCGATGGAAATTTGCCGAATCTGACCTTCACGAATCAGGTAGATTCTGGAATCGCCGACAGTGGCTGTAAACATTTTATTGCCGATCATCCAAACGCAGGCGGTGGTTGATCCCATCCCCTGTTTGCTGATATCCTGACTTGCTTCCCTGAAAATCGCCTGATTCGCCTGCTGAATTCCTTTTTCAAGTGTTTCCAGCGGGAATTTCCCATCACTTTCTGCGACGTTTTGGCTGATATGATTGACGGCTAAATCGGCTGCAATTTCCCCGGCTTTATGACCACCGATGCCATCGCAAAGCACTGCCAGCAAAACAGGCGTGTGATTTCGGTGACTTAAATGGAATGCAGATACAGCGAATCGGTCTTCGTTGTTTTTACCTGTCATACCGGCATGTGTTAATGCAGTAACAGGATAACGGGAATGTTCTTCACGAATCATATGTCATTATTATACGTTATTAATTGTGGTTCTCGATCCGGCGGCGGATTGGTTAATTCGAATCGATAAAGATTTTTGGCAAAATGCACTAAATCTCCGTGTCTTAATCGACAACCAAGCGTGGATAAGGGAGCGTAGTTCACCCAGGTGCCGGCAGCGGAATTATTATCTGCTAGCCAGAAGTCACCTGCCTGATCGCGGGTTAAGCGGGCGTGTACATCAGACATTGCAGGGGAAGGAATGACCAATCCGGATTGTTGAGAATCTTTTCCGATAATCAGTTCCGGTCGTGTGAGCGGGATTGCTTTTGTTCTTAATGCCTCGTAACGGTCGTTTAATGGTACCAACCACGCGCTTACTTCCTTCCCAATTACTTGTGGGTATGTGCCAGGAACCACACTTCCCAATCTGGAGATCTCTTGACGAATTGGTACGGGTTGGGTCAGCGGATCTGTTCTGCGTTCTCTGGCTGCAGAATGTTGACGCCAGAAGTTCCTACGTTTTCCCGCCATAACTATCGCCAACACCAGCACAACACCTGTGGTTAATACGCTTCCTAGAATAAGCCATCGTTCTGGTGTTAGTTGGAGTTTAATCAGAGATTGCCAGAAAGTCAGTGGTTTTTCTGCCACGTTGATTTGAATATCAATCGGTATTGATTGGCTGATAATACCGAGGTTATCTTCAACTTCCAAAACAAGTTCGGCAATTTGTGAATTTTGATATTTGGAAAAATTCCATAAAAAATTATCGAACGGCGGTGCTGTGTCTTCTATGACCTGGTTTCCATTTTCATAAAGACGAGTTGCGACGATTTCCCTTTGAAAACCATCCGGAAATTCGATCATAAATTCAATCGTTTCTTGCTCGGGCATTAAAACCGATTCTTGCGGATTTGAAGGATCTGCTTGCCAGACACGGTCGATGCTGAATTTTGGATCAATGACAATGATATTGGGAGGCAAGATATCTAAAGGAAAAACAATCTGGTTGGAAACTATCGTATCGCCACCCTTAGAAATACTGGCAGTTATGCGATGATTTCCCTTTTCGGTAATTGATGAAAGGTAGCTTGCCTGATAGATGGTACGCAAAGGTTGCAGGTAATCTTCCGGATTAGGTAATAAACCTTCACCAGAATAAACGAAGAATTGCCCACCTGTTTTTTCTGCGATCTCTTTTAGCGGGTTAACTACCGTCGGGTTGGTCGTTTCCACATTTGCAGGTCCAACCAGCCAGACAAAAATCATTACATTTTGTTGCATTGCCCGCTCTATTAATCCGGAAATCGCCGAGACATTGGTGACATTTAATTGTGGTGTCACATAAAGAATCACCCGTTTCATCAATTCATTTCGATTAGGATCAGTTGCCAAATCAAGGGATTGAAGCAGACTGGTCATGTTCGGTTGATTGGTTCCCAATTCCGGGTCATAATTTCTTAGAAATTCGGAAAATTGTTGCGTATCTTTCTCACGAATGGATTGTAAACCGGTGTTAGTAGCAAGGCTGAAATCATCCGGTGTATTGGCGGGCAGGCTTTCGACCCAACTGGCAATGACTTCATTTACAGCTTGATACCGCGTTCCACCGCTACTGGCACTATTGGATAATGCGGGTCCCAGGTTATAGGCAATGATGACTTGAATTCCGGGTTCAACTACCAAAAGTGAGTTGACTTCTTTCCTGGTAGTATTTTCTTCAATGACCGTTAATTCGGATTCTGATAAATTTTGAATTGCCATTCCGTTTGAGTCTTTTGCTTCCAGGAAAAAAGAGATAATCGGGAATTTTGAAGTGTCAATTTGAAAAATTTTAACGGATCCTTCTGAATTCTGTGCCCGAATGCTGGAAACCTGACCGAACCCAAGGATTACCAGGCTGGAGATTAATATAGCGAAAAGTAAGTAATGGTTTTTTTTCATCAAGCTTGTTATAGAGAACAAAAAAGGATGGGAGAACCCCCATCCTTATGGGTATTATATACAATTTTTACTAAAAATTTTGCGGATATGAAAATCAAACCAATTTAGATTCCCTTTGTGTCAATCGGCGGAAAGTTAGCGCCCATATAGATCCCAAATAGGCATACAAAATTCCAAAAGCGGTAATCATCAGGGGAAGATAAACCAGCAGCGAAAGTCCACTGATTGCCGCACCAATGCTGATTGCTGTGGTCGTTTCAAATATGAGCGATATAAAAAACGGCAGAAAAATGAAAATGAGCGGCAAAATAAAAACAATCGAAACTACTAATTCGATTAAAGAAGTGAGAAAGCTCACTAATAACTGCGGAAATGGCTTTTCAATCAGCAATTTCCACGCCCTGACAATTGCTTGCCAGGCACCCATGTTCTCCCCGGCGATAGCAACAATCGATTCTTCCAGTAAGGCTCGAAAACCCAATGAAAATAGAATCATTAATAAAAGGAGAGGCAGGATCACAGGAATCAGGATAAGCCAGATCAGACCAAAGGTGAGAATTGTCAGGAAAATTACAGGTACGACCAGAATGATGATAAAAACCAGAACCAGGCAAAAAATGAGCAGAAAGAGCAGAAACACACGCCAAAAATAGGGCAGGCTTTCATTTAATATTTTTGAAAAACCAAGCTTTGTTTCTCCTTCATCTGCCAGCCAGGATCCTCTAGCCACGCCAACTCTACCCAACGTGCCAGCAAATAATGAAACCATTATGATGATGGCAACCAGGAAAAAAATCGCCGCGATAAAAGCCACAACGATCCAGGGATCTTCTTCTGCTTTGAGTTGAAAAAGATGTGCCCATTGGTATATTTGCGCGGGAAAATGCAACGCTGGTGAAGCCAATTCTCCCTGCCCGGGTAAGAAGCTTGAACCACCGCCACTGCTTCCACCGGAACCGGAACTGCTCCCGCTGGAGCGCATACAACTGGATAGAATTCCGAAAATCCATAGAGCTTTGAATTTCCAGACTATTTTCCAGGCATTACTGAAGACTTCACTAAATTTCATTT
>CAZPIM010000141.1:0-6051 GCA_964586385.1 uncultured Anaerolineaceae bacterium | reverse complement strand
AGTATTGTGCCATCCGGACGTATTTATGGCGTCGCTACGGATGGGGAATATATCTTTGCTGCAGCAGCCCAGAACGGTCTGATGATCTTTGATGTGAGCGACCCGACGCATCCGTACATAATAGGCACTTTAGATACCCCTAGTTATGCCTGGGAGCTGACAGTTGTAAACGATCTGGTATATCTCGCAGATCGGTGGGGTGGTTTACGAATAATCGATGTTTCGAATCCCAATCAACCGGTTGAAATCGGGGGGATAGCGACACCAGATGAAGCACTGGATGTAACTGTGCAGGGATCATTTGCTTATATCGCCACTTACACTCAAGGATTAAGAATTGTGGATATTTCAATTCCATCCCAACCATTTAATGTAGGATCCATCCTGTTGGAGCGATCATATGGACTCAAACTAATTGGTACGACTGCATATATTGCTGATGGTGGTGCCGGATTGCGAATTGTTGATGTTTCTGACCCTGCTTTACCGCGACTTATCCGTACGATTGACACAGATGGATGGGCTCGTTCTGTATGGATAGACGGCTCGATTGTATATTTGGCGGATTGGACAACGGGTTTGAAAGTATTCGATCTTAACCAGCCCAAACAGACGGCACTGGTGGGTAGATATGATTCGCCCGATATGGCTCGCGATGTTGTCATGATGAATAATGTGATCTATCTGGCAGATTATTTGGGTGGTCTACGCGTTCTTAATCCGTGAGTTACAGCAACTATCAATCAAATGCGTTCCAGAAGCCAATGATGAAAATCCGAAACAGAATGAAATAAGGCGACCTTTTGACCCCAGCCGTTTTTGTGCAATGTTGCGGTCGATGCCCAGGCTGCACCGGCAGCCCACATTCCAACCCGCAGTGCAGATTGAATGTCCGATTCGATATCCCCTATGTAGACTGCTTTTTGCGGATCAATCAGCATTTGATTAAGAATTCTTCCCAACCCGATGGTTTTATCAGGTGCGTCATCCGAGCCGCTTTCAATGATGGAAAAATAATCCAGCAAGCCCATTTCACGTAAAGTCAACTCCGCACTGCGTTTTCCTTTGCCGGTTACGACCGCCATAGATATGTCTCGCGATTGGAGATCTTGCAATAATTCGCGAATTCCTGGAATGACAACATCTTTTTGGCGATGTAAACACTCCAGCTCCCTGTAGTACGTTTCCAGTGTTTTTGGATATTGTTCCTGGTTGGCGAATTTAGCAATAATGCCACCTTCAGCCACATTAAAATACTGAAATATCTCCGCCTTATCGTAAGACTTGCCGAGTTCTTTTTTAAAGGTTTCCTGAAACGCCATTACACACAGGTCAAGTGTGTCTGCCATCGTGCCATCGATATCAAAAATTACACATTCCAATTTCATAAATCTAAATTCTCCTGCTGCGTTATTTTACCCGGATTTGGTCTTTTTGCCAGAAAAGTGTTCAGGATGAATGCTGCCAAAATGATTCCCGGAACGATCATGAAGGCTGTGCGCATCCCGGTCTGATCTGCCAGATTCCCAAGGATTAAAGGGAGCGACAAGATTGCACTGGCAGAAGCCAGAGCGCTTCTGGCACTTGCTTTGGATGATTGTGAGGCAGGCACACTGGATATCGCATGATCCAGTGAAATAGGATATAAATTTGCGACTCCAAAGCCAGCCAGGAAAAAACCACTTAATGAGACCCATATGAGCGATGAACTCCAGAACACAAAAAAACCGATCATTGCAAGGGAAAGAGAAATGAATAGGATGGTTTTTGGCTTTGTTACGCGCAGAATCCGACTTCCCAACCATCTTCCCAATAACATCGCTCCCAGAAACAGGCTGATGGAAGCTGAAGCGATTTCCGTTTTTGCTTTTGTGACCTCAATTAAGTAATCGCTTCCCCAAAAAATGAAACAAAACTCAACAGCAACGACGAAAAAGATACCTAACCAATAAGCCCAATACCGGATCGGAAGGTGAGCTTGCTTCTTTGCGGTTCTCTGCGGGAGGGGAAACGTGTTGAAATTGAGCTTGCGATAAGTAATACCCATCATTAGCAAAGCCAGGATGGCTAAAATCAAACCAAAGCGCCACCCGAAAAATGAAGTTGCAAAAATCCCAACCAGCAAGGGGGCCAACATGCTTACCAGGCTGGCAACTGTGTTTAATTCGGTTAATGCAATTGCACTTTGTTGTTTGTATTTTAGGGAAAGCATGGAGGGGATCAGGACGAGAATGAATGAGCCCAATAATCCCATACAAAAGGAAGCGCTAATTGTCAGCCAAACAGTGTGGCTGGAAATCAAACCGATTGTTCCAGCACTGATACCGATTGCGGAAGCCCAAAGCGTTTTTCTGTAACCAAAGCGGGAGAGTACCTGATCGCCAATTAACCCGGCAATGAACATGCCGATCGCAAATGCGCTGAAATGCAACCCGGCCACGGTGTAAGTCGTATTGAGTTCTTCCCGTAAAAAAGGCGTGATTGGTCCTAAAATATTTAAGAAATACCCAAAAATGGAAAGCAAAAAATAAGTAAACCAGGTTTCATGATCCCGTTGGAAAGTGTTTGACATCCATTCCCCTTTGAAAAAACAAGAAAAATCGTGTAAAATCAAGAAATATCAAGAATAATACAAGAGAATACAAGAAACGTCAAGTTGATTGGAGAAAAAATGCTGGCAGCAGAACGAAGGCAATTCATACTTGGTCTCCTCCGTACGGAGGGTAGGGTTCAGGCTGTGGTGTTGAGTCAAAAACTCGGCACTTGTGAAGACACCATCCGGCGCGATTTGCGAGAGATGGCAGCAGAAGGTTTGATTCAACGTGTGCATGGCGGAGCTCTACCTAAATCGCCGGCAGAATCCAGCTTTAGTGTTCGACAGCATCAAATCAGCCCGGAGAAAAAAGAAATAGCCGGGAAAGCCGCTCGCTTAATCCTACCCGGAATGGTCGTGTTCTTGAGTGGCGGGACAACCAATGTGGAGCTGGCTGCTGCGCTACCACCGGATCTGCCTGTAACAATCATTACGCATAATCCAGCGGTGGCAGTTGCATTGACGGATCATAAAAATGCAGAAGTTATTCTGGTTGGTGGAAGATTGTTTAAACGCACTATGGTAACGGTGGGTTCTGAAGCTGTGGAAGCCTTTCGGAAAATGCGCGCGGATATCTGCATGCTGGGTGTCTGCAGTGTACATCCCGAAGTAGGAATCAGTATGCCCGACATGGAAGAAACCTATGTCCAACAAATGATGATCAATAATTCAGCCGAGACGATTGCGCTGGTTTCACAGGAAAAATTGGGGACAGTCTCGCATTTTACGGTGGCGGGTATTCAGGAGGTGAATATGATTGTCACCGGGCATGAAACTCCACAGGATTTGTTGGATCCGTATCGGGCATTAGGAATTGAGATATTGCAATAAAGGTTTTTTAGAACAGTCTGCAAACATAAAAACAGGTTCCTTTATGGTGCAAAATTGCATTTTCAAAAAAGGAACCTGGTTTTATTAAACATCAAGGATGCTATTTATCTTTTTGAAACAATCTCCCGGGTTGCCAGGGCGTTCCAAGATTTGGTAATACCCATCGATCCAGACCAAGCCAACCAGCCGTTTTCCACGCCAGGATCAGGAAGATTGAAATGGTAAACAGAACAGGATTGGTGCTTGCTGTTCCGGCCATCATGAAATTCCAGTTTAAGAAGCCGCCAAAGAAAGCTGCAATACCGGTGAAAAGTCCTAAAATGAGAGCGATACCAACCAGAAGTTCGCCGGCAACGACCAATTTAGAAAACCAGGTATAGGATCCGCTATCGAGTAAAGTTTGCAGAAAAGAGCGGTACCATTCAAATGAAATGGCTGGGCGGGCAGGTGCTTCTGGAATAAGGACAGCACGTTCCCAGAATCCTTTTAAAGCTTCTCCAGTTTGAACCCATCCGGGATTAGATAGTTTTCCGATCCCGGAATTGAGCCATGAGTATCCGAGGTAAACACGTGCAATTAACCAGAGCCATGCCCATTTGGGACTATTGAATAATGCGTTCGCAACAGGTGGGTCTGAAAAACGTATGATGTTTTTTGTTTGAGCTTGTGTAGCCAATGTGAAATCCTCCATTAATAAGATAATATTTATCATAATACTCTTATTACATATTGAATAGTGTAATTTGTCACAAGTTAAGATAGGCAATTTTGCTCATGACCACAAATTATCTTATGCCATTTTAAAATCATCAAATTTAAGCACAAATGTATGCAGATACACACCGATAAAAACCAGATAAAACCGCTTGTTATCTGTTAGGAAAATTGCTTATACTATGAGCCACGAGCTTTCTCTTACCTTTTCATGCTCCTGTACTTTACAGGTTGGGGCGTGTCTGCAGCAAGTCCAAGACGTTTCTTGCGATCAGCTTCATAGTCTGACCAGTTACCTTCAAAGAACATGATCTGGCTGTCACCTTCAAAAGCCAGGATATGTGTGACAATACGGTCCAGAAACCAGCGGTCATGGGAAACAACAATCGCGCACCCGGCAAAACTTTCCATTGCTTCTTCCAATGCGCGCAGCGTGTTCACATCCAGATCATTGGTTGGCTCGTCCAGCAGGATGACATTGGCACCTTGCTTGAGCACTTTGGCAAGATGGACGCGGTTGCGTTCCCCACCGGAGAGCGTCTCGACAAGTTTCTGTTGATCACTCCCCTGGAAGTTAAACGATGAGACATAGGCGCGCGAGTTCATTTTTCGTTCGCCTAAAATTAAATTATCCTGGCCTTCACTGATTTCTTGCCAGACGCTATTTTCCCCTTTTAGGGTTTGGCGGCTTTGATCCACATAGGCAAGTTCAACTGTCTCGCCAATCCGGATGGACCCACTGTCCGGTTGTTCCTGCCCTGTAATCATGCGCAATAAAGTCGTTTTACCTGCGCCATTCGGTCCGATGACCCCCACAATACAACCCGGTTGAATCATGGCACTAAAATTATCGATCAATAAGCGATCCCCATAACCTTTGGTAACTCCTTCAAAGGTGAAGACAATATTTCCCAGGCGTGGTCCGGCCGGAATATAAATTTCCTGCTCTCCACGATATTGTTCTGCTTCCTGGCTAAGTAATTTTTCATAGGCTGTCACACGGGCTTTACCTTTGGACTGGCGTGCCTTTGGTGACATACGGATCCAATCCAGCTCACGCTGTAAGGTGCGTTGGCGTTTGGATTCACTCTTTTCTTCGACTGCCAGGCGTTGTTGTTTTTGATCCAACCAGGAGGAGTAATTACCGCGCCATGGGATACCATAACCACGGTCCAGTTCCAGAATCCATCCAGCCACATTATCCAGGAAGTAGCGATCATGTGTCACCGCAATGACCGTACCGCGATATTGTTGTAAATGGCGTTCCAACCAGGCAACCGATTCGGCATCCAGGTGGTTGGTGGGTTCATCCAGTAATAGAATATCCGGTTCTGTCAGCAGTAAGCGGGTAAGTGCCACACGGCGGCGTTCGCCACCGGAGAGAATTTTTACCGGTGTTTCACCGGGTGGGCAGCGCAAGGCTTCCATGGCCATTTCCAGGCGATTATCCAGGGTCCAGGCGTCAATGTGATCCAGTTCATCCTGCAGGCGCGATTGTTCTGCGATTAGCGCATCAAAATCAGCATCCGGTTCGGCAAACTTGTTATTGATTTCATCGTATTTGCGCATTTTTTCCAGGATTGGTGTAACAGCCTCTTCAACTACAGCTTTAACGGTTTTGTTGTCGTCCAGATGTGGTTCCTGTTCCAATAAACCGACGCTGTAGCCTTTTGAGAAAGTCACCTCACCGCTATAGTCCTGATCCAGACCAGCAATGATTCGCAAGAGTGTACTTTTACCGGAGCCATTTAAACCTAAAACACCGATTTTGGCACCATAATAGAACCCAAGGGAGATATCGCGGATCACCTGTTTATTGTTGGGCGGAAAGACACGGTTTACCCGCACCATGGAAAAAATTACTTGCTGGTCATTCATAATTGCTCCTGGAAAAAATTCGTGTGGTAATTGTA
>CAZPIM010000140.1:5014-6107 GCA_964586385.1 uncultured Anaerolineaceae bacterium | reverse complement strand
AAAAGGGCACCGACGATGATGGCCAGGAGCAAACCCAACCAGGGACTGCCTAATTGGAAGGAGCCATAATAGGCAAAGAAAGCGCCGCAAAGCATCATCCCTTCCAGTCCAAAATTATAAATACCTGCCTTTTGAGAAACCAAGCCGCCCAAACCAGTAAATAGAAGGGGGGTAGAAATTCGGATTGACATAGCCAACCAGGTCACAACTGTTCCCATTAAGAAGCTTTCCATTAGGCTCTACCTCCCACGACGGTTTCTGTTAATTTATTGGTCAGATAACCACTCGCAATAACGAAAATGATAATTAATCCCTGAATGACTGAAAGCAAGGGGAATGGAACGCCGGCTCCACGCTGCATTGCACCGGTGCCGACGCGAATAATGGCAAACAAAAAGGTAGCCAAAACAATACCGACCGGATTATAACGTCCCATGACTGCGATTCCGATACCATCGTAACCGTAACCGGGAGAAAAACCGGAGACCATTCTAAATTGTGTGCCCATCAATTCAATCGCACCTCCGAGACCAGCCAGACCTCCCGTGGTGATAAGAGCAACCAGGGTAACGCCGATAATATTGATACCGGCATAAGAAGCGGCTTTCAAATTTGCACCGACTGTGCGCATTTGATAGCCTACAGGCGTGCGATACAGGAGATAAAAGACAGCAATTGTGACTAGCAATGCAATGATAAAACCCAAATGTAAAGGTGTTTTCGCAAGAATTATGGGTAATTTTGCGCTCGGTAAAACAGCCTTGGATTGATAAATAAACAACTCAGGGTCTTTTAAGGGACCATGAATTAAAAATTCCACCAGAAAAATTGCAACGTAATTGAGCATCATGGTATTGATCAGTTCATTCGAACCAAGAAATACTTTTAAAACACCGGCAATACCTGCCCAGATCGCACCGAAAATAAATCCGGCTAAAAGACAGAGAATAATATGTAAAACTGTTGGAATACCACTAAAATATGCTCCAACCAATAAAGCACCAATCGCTCCGATATAGATCTGCCCTTCGGCACCAACATTGAAAAAACCTGATTTATGGGCAACGGCAAAACTTAAACTCGCAAATAAGAG
>CAZPIM010000140.1:0-4914 GCA_964586385.1 uncultured Anaerolineaceae bacterium | reverse complement strand
TGGATTTAACAAATTATTCAGATGCAGGTGTTTCGATTTTACCTGCAATCAAATCCTGTTTTACCAATTCCAATTTATCTTTGACATCCTGGGAGACCATGCTGTCAAGACTATGGAAAGGAGCCAGACCTTCAATTCCTGCTCCGACACCCATTGGATAGTATTTACCCCATTCAAGGGTTTTGTCCATGTATCCATCAATGATAATCTTGATATAAGATCCGGGAGAGAGCACGGCACTCGTAAGGACGGTATCGGGAGCTTTACTATTCAGATCAACAGAAGAACCAATGGCATACACGCCAGCTTCCTGGGCTGCTTCGATTGCGCCAACATTACCGGCACCACAATTGGTGTAGATGATATCTGCGCCATCTTCAATCAATGCTTTGGCCATTTCTTTGCCTTTGACGACATCATCAAAACTGCCGGTGAAGACGTGTTTGACTTCGACGTTGGGGTTCTGAATTGTTGCGGCACCTCTAAAACTATTGACCATACGTTTCGCAATTGGAGATTCCGAGACGGTGATGATTCCAAGTTTATTGGATTTGGTCATCAAACCAGCTAATGCACCAGCCAGGTAAGTGGCTTCCCAGTTGGTTGCATCGACTGCAACTACATTGGGATGATCAGCGCGGAAACCACCGGAAATAGCGAATGTGATATCCGGGAATTCGGCAGCAACTTCATTGACTGCGTCTGTGAAATAAAGCTGATGCGCAATGACCAGGTCGTATCCTTCTGATGCATAATTGCGGAGGACATCCTTGACTGCAGCATCGGTAACGCTTTCCTGGAAACTTACATCCAGGTTGTATTTATCCTTCATTTCCATCAAAGCGCCGTGGGCAGCCTGGGCATAACCTTCATCTTTAATGGTAGTCGAAAAGACGACACCAACGCGAACCTGTTTTTCGGGTTCAACTGGTGCTTCCGTTGGCGCTGCCGGAGCTGGTGTACAAGCAGTAAAAATGCCAACCAACAATGCAATAAGCAATAAAATACTGATTTTCTTCATCGTTTCTCCTCTGTAATACTCTTGACTAATTTTATTCAATCCAATGATTGATATCCTCAATAAAAAAACGAAACTCCACCTCCTTTCAAGGATGCACTCCTTTCAGGGTTGCACAATCTGTTTTTTTGATCCTGCCATCATTAATCCAATTTCTTCCACACTGGTGTAATAATCTGCCTGACCTACGATTTCACCTTCATACATCACCAAAATGCGGTCCGACAATTTTCTAACCTCTTCCAGATCGGTTGAGATTAAAAGAATGGTGACTCCTTTAGCGCGTGCTTCCATCAGTTTGTGATGGACATATTCAATGGCTCCGACGTCAAGTCCCCAGGTTGGTTGCATGACCATCAGAAATTGGGTATTTTTGGAAAATTCACGGCCAATAATTACTTTTTGTTGGTTGCCACCGGAGAGATTCTTTACAGGCACATTGATGGATGGCGTGCGGACATCATATTCTTTTACTAAATCATTTGCAAATTTGTTAATGACATTTTTTTGAAGCGAAAAACCTTTGGTAAAGGGTTTTTGATAATGAGTCTCTAAAATTGTGTTTTCTGCAACGGAGAAATCCATGACCAGCCCCTGGTGTCGACGATCAGACGGGATGTAGGACAAACCCATTTCTATCAACTGGCGGGTAGTCGCACCGGTAACATCTTTGTCCAGTAAATGAATATGACCTGAGGTTGGTTTGCGTAAACCGCAAATGATTTCCGCCAATTCCTTTTGCCCGTTTTCATCCACGCCGGCTATACCAACGATTTCACCCTGACAAACTTTAAAGGAAACATCTTTAACAAGATGACGTTCACGGTTATGATGGTCGATTAATGAAATATTTTGAACAAACAGGACTTCTTTTCCGCAATTACTGACTTCTTTTTGATAATCAGCAACCACATCCCTGCCGACCATTAATTTCGATAATTCCTTGGGAGTTGTTTCTGTTTTATTAACTGTGGCGATCAGTTTTCCATCCCGCAGGACGGAAATACGATCACTGATTTGCATTACTTCGTTCAACTTATGCGAAATAAAGATGATGGTCGTCCCTTTTTTGTTGAGGTCATCCAACATCCGGAATAATTCCTGGCTTTCCTGGGGTGTGAGAACTGAAGTTGGCTCATCCAGGATTAAGAGCTTAGCACCTTTGTATAAAGCCTTTAAGATCTCAATTTTTTGTTGCATACCGACGCTGATTTCTTCCACCAGAAGGTCCAAATCGACGGTGATCCCAAATTTTTCGGCAACTTTGAGAATTTCTTTTCGGAAATATTCTTTTTCCAGATTCGGGGGTTTGGGGGAAGCCTGCCCTAAAATGATGTTTTCCAAAACTGTAAAATTTGGAATTAACATAAAGTGCTGGTGGATCATTCCGATGCCATTCAAAATAGCGTTCTTCGGATTGTTATGTTCATAGGGTTGCCCGTTCAGAAATATCTGGCCACTATCCTGGTGATAAAGACCATAAAGGATATTCATGAGGGTGGACTTACCTGCACCATTTTCCCCTAAAAGTGCGTGTATTTGCCCGCGATTAATTTCAAGATTTATATTATCGAGTGCAACAATTCCCGGAAACGTTTTTCTAATATTATGAAAGGATAAATAGTTCGTCTCTGACATCAATCATCTACTCCAAATATCGTTTTTCTACCTTAAATGTTAAGATCCGAATGAGGTACTATGAAACAAGATTAATAACCATGGATAAATCTGATCGTTTGATGATTTTCTTTGGAACAATCAATGTAATTTTTCAGTTAATGGGTTGTGGGGTATGGGTCTCTTTTTATCGTAAAATATTTGGGAAAATCGTACAAATTAAGTGACGCTTGACAGATTAAAGCATAATTAAAGGACATTGTCAATTATAGGTTACTTTGGATTTAGTGATAGTTAATTTATAGCAGAATTTCCAAATTAAATATACTATGATATTTGTCCCTATTTAAGGAAGACCTTGCCTGATGGTTCCATGAAGGCCGATTTCCGATATTTTCCGAAACACATAACCATCCAACGATAATGCAGGAATGATGATATCCAGGGTTTGGGTTAACCATTCCACCTTATCATGGCAGGCAATGATTGCACCGGGAACAGCCTGGCGCAGGATTCTTTCCGAGACCGCATTGGCATCCGGACCTTCCCAGTCTTTGACAGAATAGCTCCACAGAATAATATCGAAACCTTTATTGAGAAAGGTGTCTTCCACTTCCTGTGTAAGAATCCCGGCTGGTGGACGGAGAAGCGTAGGAAAAAAACCTAATTTTTTGAAAATGATTTCCTGAGTCATTTCCACTTCATGGATACATTCATGCAGGGAGATTTTATCGAATTCCGGGTGGTGGTAAGAATGGTTTCCGATATCATGTCCCGCATCTAAAACCCGCTTTGCACAGTCCGACTCTTTTTCCAGACGATGCCCTTCCATAAAGAATGTCGCTTTAATATTAAAGGAAGAGAGCTTCGCTAAAAGCCGGTCGGTCGCCGGTGGATTGGGAGAGCCATCGAAGGTGAGGTAGAAGGGTTTGGGGGACAACAGAAAAACCTCCTTGAGATACAAATTCTGGAGCTTGAAACTATTTTTATATCATACAATATTTTTTACTTTCAATGATTCTTTTTCGTGATGATGTACTTGGGGTCCGGAATGTTGAAGAACTGTGTGCGAGAAGGAAATTTAAGACGCCCGGAATATTCCATATTTTTATCGCATATGACCAGGATTTTGACTATTTTCACCCCATACTTTTACTGCCCTAACGCATTGAAATACGTGAACTATGGTATCATACTGCCAACATAAAACTTTGAACTGGTGATACAAATGAAAAAAATACACTTTTTAAAAATTGTTGCCTTATTCCTGATAATGAGTAGTTTAATCGCTGCATGTTCCCCAACATCTCCAACCGCGATCCCAACAGTTGATGAAGGCAAAATCATCGCTGCTGCAGTCAATACCATGAGTGCGCAAATGACGGATGAAGCCATCCGCAATCCCTCACCGACACCCTTCCCTACTCAAACTCCTGTCCCTCCCACTGCGACACCGCTACCCCCAACCGAGACTCCGGCATTCACCATCGAACCCACACAGGCAGCAACTTTAGCACCTGCTTTATCTGCGAAGTTACGATATGTGACCACCTTCCCTGAAGACAAACGCGTTTATATTCCAAATGAAGAATACGGCCTGGCTTTAGGTTTTGAAAATACCGGAACGGTTACCTGGGAAGCAGGTACATATGTTAAACTGGTCAGTTTTAAGGGCGAAGTCACTGTACAAACCCAACTCAGTATCGATAAGGCAGTGAAACCGGGCGAAAAAGTGGAGTTTGCGCTGTGGGCATTTGGCTCTGAGACTTTGGGTGACCATACATTTGTTTTCCAAATGTATACACCTAGTGGATTGGCTGTGTCTGGCGGCTATGCATCTTATTCTTATGTAGCCGAATAGAGAAAAAAGAAAGTTTTTTACTTTTCTTTAGAATAAATTTTACAAACTTACCCGAATTTTCGTTATTCGTCAGCGATAATAATTTGAATAAAGGTACGATCACCCTGACCCATGGCATAGACCATGACCGTGCGGGGATCTTTCGCGTAAGCGATCATAATCGCATCCTGGGCAGACATATCCGAAGTGCTGACGACCTCCCAGCCCAGTTTCTTCATTTCATCGGTAAAAAATGTTTCAACCATGCTTTTATCATCCATGGTTGAATAGGAAAACATCAGCGTGCCTTCCTGCGTTGTGGTGGTCACATCACCATTATTAGGCGCATAAACTGGGATATCTTCCGGCATTTGTTCGATCACCGTAACGGATTGAGGTATTTCTGTCGCCGGGTCAACTCCTGCATCGGTCGGTTGCG
>CAZPIM010000139.1:4985-6190 GCA_964586385.1 uncultured Anaerolineaceae bacterium | reverse complement strand
CCAAAGCGTTCGCGAAGCTGGAGAATTAATTCATGCGCATCTTCAATATAACGTTCCGGAGTGATAGTAGCTCGATCAACAGCATCAAAGGATTTACCTGAACCAGGTTGCTCCCAATTGACAACAATAAAATCCTTCTCCAGTTCTGTTAGCGCAAAACGGGCTGTCGCCAGTTGCGATCCGCCGGGACCACCTGCTAGAAACAGTAATACTGGATTGGTGACATCTTGACCACGAACGGAGATCCACTGTTTGCTCCCATTGAGGGACATGGTTTCCAAAGTCGCAATCGAGTTCTGCAATGGCTTTCCCGATGAATCCAAAATTGGTGGTGTCATCGAGAAAAGTTGCGATGTTACCACTGCAATAATTCCTGCAGCGAACATACCAAGCACAGACACCAAAATTGCTTTCCAGGTAGGTTTTATCCGGAAAAATAATACAAACAGGACCAAATCAGCAGCTGCCAATGGCAACCAGATCCAGGCTGGTACTTTCGTTGCAAGTGGCAAAAGAATGATGGGCAAACTGCAAATCAGTAAAAACAATACAGTAATTATACGGGTGAGGGAGGTTAGAATAGGTTTCATAATTGAAATCATACACGTAGGGAAGAAAAAAAATCCCCGTCTTTCGGCGAGTTATACGCAGACCGAATGGGGAGAAAATTCTGATAGATAGATAAAAATTATTCAACATCCACCTGAAAATTCACCGGAATTAATTGAATAGACCTGAGCAAATGTTACGGATCTGTAAATTCTGAAAATGAATAATTGGTTATAATATTATTCAGGTTTTCTTAATTCATGTTTTCCGAATACAGCATTATTCGTACAAGAATTACAGCTCCCCGCCGCCGGGGAGAGCTGGTTGCACGCCAGCGTCTCACGAATTTGCTTTCCGAACTGATTGAAAAGCGCCTCGTACTTGTTTCTGCTCCAGCAGGTTATGGTAAAACATCTCTCCTGGTCGATTTTGTTAATCGTTGCCCGCTTCCTGTATGCTGGTACACGATCGACCGTCTCGATTTTGACCCATTGCAATTTATTGCTTATTTTTCCGCTGCAATATCACAGCGATTTCCGGCATTTGGACTTCGAATATCGGCTGCCTTATCCAACGTGCAAGGACAATTGGATGTGGATTTTGCCGCAACAGTTTTGATCAATGAAATTTATGATACCATCCCGGAACATTTTTTA
>CAZPIM010000139.1:0-4885 GCA_964586385.1 uncultured Anaerolineaceae bacterium | reverse complement strand
AAGGATACAGTTGCACGGGAACGTCTTGCCAGAGTATCCAGATTCGGATTGGACGATTATTTCCTGCAACTACTCAACCAGATACCTTCAGATCTGCGTATGTTTTTATTATGGTCATCATTATTGGAAGAGTTTAACATTGAACGCTGTAACCAGGTTCTTGAAAGTGCCTTGGGGATACGTAATGCCCCCTGGTTGGAGTGGATGAGTACTATCCAAAAAAACAATCTTTTTGTTATGCCGGTTGGCGAAGAAGGTGATTGGCTTCGATACCATCCGCTCTTTCTTGAGTTTTTGCAAGTACTCGTTTTTCGTGAACGACCCGAAGAAGCACGTGCAATAGAACGAAGAATGGCTGAGATATGTATTCAAAACAGCCAGTGGGATCGTGCTTTTTCAATTTATCGCCGCCTTGACTCAACGGAAGATTTGGTGAAGTTAATTGAAACTGCCGAGCCTGATATTATTACGGGTGGTCGCATTTCTACACTTTCAGCATGGCTGGATGCGCTGCCTGCTGAAGTTCTGAATACAAGACCTTTCATCATTGCGCTACAAGGTTATATTGCAATGGTATTGGGAGACAATAACCTGGCCATGACACTCTTTGATCAGGCTGTCGGTGCCATGAACCTCCCCGCGGATCGTATCCATTTAGCACGTACATTATCTTTGCGTTCCAGAGTGCATTATTTGAAAGGGCAATTAGATGCTGCCATTTCAGATGCAAATGAATGCATGCAATTAGTTAATAAAGACCTTGACCAACGAAAATTAATGGGCGATGCATTACGCAGTATCGGGCTGTGTTATTTTCTTAAAGGCAAATTACAGGATGCATTGACCTGGTTGGGGGATGCACTCAAAATTATGCAATCCATCAATGATTTCAAGAACCAGGCAGTCATCAATCTTGAAATGGGTCTGGCTTATGAAAATCTGGGAGATTATGCACGCTCGAAAGAAAAATATACCTCTGCTTTGCAATACTGGCAGCAGGTGGAAAACCCGGTTTGGTTATCCAATTTATTAAATAATTTGGGTGTATTGGAACAAATGATGGGTAATTATGAGCAGGCGATCAAGTCATTTGATCGCGGTTTGGAATTTGCCCGTTCATGTAATTACATTCGCATGGAAGCCTATCTCTTAACCGGTATTGCAGATATTTACGCAGAACTCCAGGTGGATGAACAGGCAGATCAGATTTACCAAATGGCATCTGCCATCGCCAATCGTGCTCAGGAACATTTTTTGCAGGTATATATCAGTGTTCAATCTGCTGCTTTGGCTGGGCAAAGGGGCGATTTTTTTAGTGGATATCAGCTCATCAAACAAGCCCAGGACCAGGTAGCTCCCCAGGGTTCCGAAATGGAATATTATCTTTGTGAACTCGAATATTGTGGTTTGAAAATACTCGAAAACAAAGCCTATGAAATTATCCCCAGGTTGGAAAAAGCCTGTGCTTACTTCACAAAAGAGGGTCATAAAGTTCAACATGAAAAAGCCCATCTATATCTGATTTTGGGATACCAGATGAATAATCAAACTGAAAAGATAATGGAAAATTTTCTTTATCTTTTAACCAGTCTGGATGGAGAATTTCTGCCTGTTTCATTAATTGCCACCGCAGCCCGTCATCAAAGCAGATTGGAAGCCTGTAAAGTTAATTATTTGCATGATGAATTTTCACGTTTCCAAAATGAGGTCCAGAGATTTCAGGAGAGACGCCCTTCCTTACGACGCCACTTACGCGAAAATGCACGTTTAGTTCCATTTGCACCACCAACATTGTATATTCGATCATTAGGCCGGATGCAGGTATTGGTTGATAAACATGTTGTCACCAGTTCCGAATGGCAAACACAGGCAGCGCGCGATTTATTTTTCATGTTGCTGGCAAGACCGGAAGGTATGACCAAGGAAGAGGTCAGTTTAATTTTCTGGCCGGATGCTTCACCGGAGGAAGTGAAATTCCGTTTTAAGAATACTGTTTATCGATTGCGCCGCGCAGTTGGGAAAAATAGCGTGGTTTTGGAACAGGATATTTATCGTTTTAATAACAACCTGGATTATGAATACGACGTCGAATTGTTCTTGAAAGAATGCGTGCTCGCAAATCAATCTCAGGATCACATGCAAAAATTAACGCATTTTCGTGAGGCAATAAAACATTATCGTGGGACTTACTTATCGGAAATTGATGAGACCTGGGTCTTGGCTTCTCGCGAATACCTCAGACAAAATTATCTCAATATTCTTATGCAGGTCTCAAAAATTTATCTGGAACTTTCGAATTATGATCTGGCACAGGAGTATTGTCAGCGTTTGTTAAATGAAGATAATCTTTTAGAAGATGCTCATCGTTTGGCAATTCAGATCTATGCAGCTACCGGTAACAGGGCAGGAATGGTCAGGCAATACCAACGCTGTGTTGAAGTCCTGGAACGCGAAATAAATGCAGCTCCTTCACTACAAACGCAAAATCTCTTTCAGGAACTACTTAAGTAATGCTAAAAAGCAGCATTAATGTGACCAACACCCGCTAATCCCCTTATTAAAAACCAAAAATTCATCACACCGGCTCACTGAAGATTATTATCGAAGACCGGTATTCAATATTATTTTCTCTCATACCTGGTTATTTCAAAAGTTTAAAATTTCCGATTTTGTAGTCCATCTTAATGCCTGTTTTGAGACTGCTATTTTGCATAATATTGCCATGATTAATGATTCTATAGGAGTATACCCATGAAAACAAAACTAATGAATGCCACCAAATCCCACTTCAAAGCCATTGATACGCGCATCGTTCTCTTTGTACTAACGCTGGTGCTGTTCATCCTTGGTGCAGGTGCTCCTGGTGCTGTTGGTATCTAATAATTTTTTCAATAAACAAGTTTATGGATTTTGCATTTTTACTTTTTATTCAAATTTATTATTCTTTCATATTTTTTCTTAAGGAGTTTTCATGATGACTAAATTATTCGCTTCCATCAAATCATTAGACGTTCGCGCGGTGTTATTTCTGCTCACCTTAGTTCTCTTCATTCTCGGTGCAGGTGCTCCTGGCGCGGTGGGAATTTAATCAAATAAAGCCTTAATAGATCAGATCTGGATTTCCTGAAAGGTATTTTTTACAGGAAATTGATTTCTGTCAGGCATTAATGCTCGAGGTTTGAAGGTAACCTCCGGGATTAATCCTGAGGCTTTAGCCGAATATGATTTTATTATTTGCAATTGTCGTTGGTTTGGCAGCCACATTTGTGCGGGCCAAAATCAATCACCGGTCACTAAAACTCAGAAAAATAAGCTGGGAATGGCTGGTTTTCGTAGCTGTGATACCACAAGTTCTGGTTTTTCAAATCCCGGCGATCAGTCGTTTGATACCGGAATCATTAGTGCCTTACATTCAAATCATTTCGATGCTCGGATTATTGGTTTTCGTCGCAAGAAATATTCTTGTTCCCGGGTTCTGGGCGTTAGGATTTGGACTGTTTTCGAATTTTTTGGTCATTTTCATGAATGGTGGTTGGATGCCAGTCAGCCCACAAACATTATTCCGACTGGCACCATCTAAGCCCGAATCAATTTGGGAAATCGGTACGCGCCTGGGATATTCCAAAGATTACATCATGGCTGTTGAAGACACAAAATTGGTCTGGTTCTCTGATGTTTTGACATTACCGCAATGGTTCCCTTATAAATTTGCCTTTAGTGTTGGAGATATATTGATTTCAATCGGTACGTTAATCCTGTTATGGTCACTTAGTAATAAAAACGGAGACTAAAAAATGAACCCCCTGACTCAAATGAACACAAAATCATCGTTTGGCTCTACTGCATCCTTTGATCCACAAGCTGGAGTGAAAGCTGAACTTGGACGACTAATTCATGCAGCGATTATTAATCAGCGTTTTCGCCAGAAATTGTTGACCAATCCTGTAAATTCGATTGAAGATGGATATTGTGGAGAGAAATTTCATTTTCCACCCGAAATTAAAGAACTTCTGCAATTTATTAAAGCGGAAACGATTGAGTCGTTTTCTCAACAATTGATGCAAATCATGAACGCACCTCATTTTGCAGAAAAAGCTGTTTTAAATTTTCAATAAAAAGGTAAATAGAAGATTATTTGATGAGCGATTTCTTTTTCGATAATGATCCAATAAATCCGGAACTTTCCACGGGGCAGAAGTATGACGAATTGGGAATACCATATTTCCAATTCCCGAATATTTTAATCCCAATCGTTACGGAGAAACAAAAAACCATTTCCGGGTTTTTTGCATTGGAAAACCGGGAATTGCCTGAAAGTGGTCAGAAATATCTTAATGAAATAACCAGAACGCCTTTTAAAGCCGGACTGGCAGGATTAACCGTTTTTTCAGCACCCTTCCAACCAGCTGTGCAGGAGAATTACAACCGTGCCCTGATCATGCTTGCAAATTCGATCGATCGATGTGATCAAAGCGGACATAGTCAATTGACATCTTCCTGGGCAAAACATCTGGCACGCCAAATTGGATTGTCTGAAGAAGAAGTAAATAATATTACCTTGGCTGGCAGGCTGCATGATATTGGAAAAGCTGTGGTTTCATTGGAATTGTTGACCAAACCCGGACCGTTAACACCCAGTGAATGGTCAGTCATTCAACGTCATCCGAAATATAGCGCTGCATTAATGGAGCCGTCACAAAATCTGGATAAATTGCGACCAATGGTGCGTTGGCATCATGAACATTTCGATGGTAAAGGTTATCCGGATGGGATATCAGGGTATGACATTCCGATCGGTGCACGCATCCTGGCTGTGGTCGACGCCTATTCCACGATGGTCAGTGGGCGGGCTTATCGTTCTCCGATGACATCAAGTGCTGCTCTG
>CAZPIM010000138.1:1819-6196 GCA_964586385.1 uncultured Anaerolineaceae bacterium | reverse complement strand
AAAGGCGATTTAACTTTATGGCTCAGTAGCCCTCAAACTTCTGCAGCTCGCCCCATGCCCGATGGTCGAAAACCCGAAGCAGGTGGTTGGAATCGATTTGTAATTGAAGTAGATGATATTGAGTCACTCGTGACTTCCATGAAGAGCGCAGGCGTATTGTTTCGTAATAATATTATCTCGGGTCCAGGTGGCAAACAGATATTAGCAGAAGACCCTTCTGGCAATCCGATTGAGATATTTCAATCTGTTTAGACAGCTTATGGTTTTTATTGGCATGAGCTTCGCCAATACGATATGCCAAGGTTTGAGTATTGATAGAAGCAAGTGAGTAAGAAATTTTCAAGTTAGCGATGGGTTTTTTATTAGTTATCATGTCTTGCGTTTTTTGAGCCGCCCCATAAAGCATGCACGCGATTCTTTGAATTTACGTGAATACCACAACCAATAAGGAGTTCTACGATGGCTAATTTGATTTACGTGGCGAACACGTCACTCGATGGGTACACAGCGGACAAGGATGGAAAGTTTGATTGGTCAGAACCTAGCGAGGAATATCACTGGTTCATCAATAACCTCGTACGCCCAATGCAAACACATCTTTATGGACGGCGAATGTATGAGACCATGCAGGTGTGGGAGACGGATCCCGATCTGGCTGCGGAGTCTGCGGTCATGCGTGACTTCGCTGAGATCTGGCAAGCGGCCGACAAAATCGTGTACTCGAGAACATTGGCAGCCGCATCCACTCGTAAAACACAGATTGAGCGAGCCTTCGATCCGCAAGCGATTCGACAACTGAAAAAGACTGCCCAACAGGATATCCTCATCGGGGGTCCTGAACTCGCCGCCCACGCCTTCCGGGCTAGGTTGATCGACGAGTGTCATTTATTCATCGCTCCAATTCACCTGGGAGGCGGTAAATCAGCCCTGCCTGACAACCTGCGCTTGGAGCTCGAGCTTTTGGAGGAACGCCGCTTTCTCAATGGTACAGTTTATCTCCGTTATCGAACAAGGCAGGGAAAGGACGCCTGACACAGCATGCACACTTACTAAGGGCTTCGCAAGTAGTTAGCCCGCCCTTTCCCATATTACGAAGGAGAATTATTGTGAAAATTCGTAATCTAGTAATCCTCACCTTTTTACTTCTTTTGGCAGGTTGTTCGTCAGGAACGCAGTCAGAGAACCCGAAGTGGGTAGATCAATTGATCAGGAATTTCGAGAGTGAGCCGGTTGGTAATCCCCCGCAGTCCATTTGGCGATACGAATATCAGGGGCAGATTGTATATTATGTACCACCTCAGTGTTGCGATCAGTTCAGCACCTTGTTTGATGCTTCTGGAGAGGACATTTGTTCACCAGACGGTGGACTCACTGGAAGCGGTGATGGACGTTGCCCGGATTTCTTTTCTGAACGAACCAGCGAGACACTGATTTGGGCGGATCCGGGTACACGCTGATACATTCCTCACCTGTCAGCAAGCTTACACAGGACCCTGTCAGTCAATAGCTCTACCGTTCCTAAAAAGGTGCGATTTGCCAGAATATGGTTCAATAATTTTGGCGTTTCACAAAAAGAAAATGTAGCATATGCAAATAACCGAGACCTTATATTTAACGAATAGAGAAGAATGGCGCAATTGGCTTTCGGAAAACCACACAACCAAAAATGAAATTTGGCTGATTTCCTTCGCCAAAAAGGCTAACAAACCTTCCATTCTTTACCTTCATGCAGTTGAAGAAGCGCTATGTTTTGGTTGGATTGATGGTATCACAAAGAAATTTGGCTCGGATGGTACAGCGCAGCGCTTCACACCACGCCGACCCAAAAGTAATTGGTCACCACTGAATAAAGAACGAGCAAAACGATTGATACTAAACGGAAAAATGACCGAAGCAGGGCTTAAAGTCCTCCCCGACCTTTCGCCTGAATCTTTCCAATTTCCGGAGGACATACTGGAAGCGCTTCAAAACGATGTAGTTATATGGAATAACTTTCAGCAATTTCCCGATATTTATAAAAGAATTCGCATCGGTTATATTGAAGAAGTACGCGAACAACCAGGTGAATTTCAGAAAAGGCTCGACAACTTTCTAAAGAAAACGCTTGAAAACAAGATGTTTGGAATAGTCGAATAAAGAATCTTTAATGTAATAACTCGGATAAAATTGGATAAAGCAGTTATCTTCCGCATCGTAGGATTGCTTGCAGGAATCATGGTTGTTAATAATGAAACAGAACGTTTGCATTTAATGTACATTGATCAAAGTGACAGGGAATTTATTTTCGAAGAATGCCAATCGAAAACTCTGAGTGTTTTTCGAGGAGCGATGATCCAAAAGGATCTGAAGGAGTCAAGCGAAGACCTGTTCCAAAGCGCCTCACAATGCTGGTATCTCTACATTTTCTTCTTTACAAACCCTGGAAGGCTATAATAAAAAAATTATTGAATAAGTTTTGCAGCCAGAATTGAAAACACTTCAAATTTGCAAGAATACACCCTTAATGATGTTGCTGCGTTTTCAGAGTTCGTATGATTAATCGTTAGGTTGCTCGGGCTGATCCATAATTGCTGTCTGTATTACAACTTATGCATCGAGAAGAAATAAGATGATCAACGCGTATTTACATTGCAAAGATCGATAAAGACCAAGCCTTACAAGGAGGTTGAAATGGCTGAGAACAAGACCAAACCTACCACGGCATCTGTGGATGACTTCATCGCGAATATTGAAAACCCACGCCGTCGTGCCGATGCACTGACTTCCCTAAAGATTTATCAGGAAGTTACCGGGCTGCATCCGGTGATGTGGGGACCAGCGATTATCGGTTTTGGCACCATCCACTATGTCTATGAATCAGGTCGTGAGGGTGATATGCCGGCAGCCGCTTTTTCGCCACGCAAAGCTTCCATGACGTTCTATGTTGGCAACCAATTCGAAGGCGCACAGGAACTCTACGCTAAGCTCGGTAAATATACGAAATCGCTTGCCTGTCTCTACATCAATAAATTGGAGGATGTTGATCTTGATGTGCTGCAGGAAATCATCGCCAGGGAATTTCGCAAGTATTCGCAGTCGCAATCGTAGTGCTGGATAACCCAAAAGATATTTGCTGACTTGATATTTGAATCATGGATGTTATCCGGGTGTAGAATGCAGTTGGGTTCGGTTATGCCGCCTGACAATACCCACAGTGGATAGGTGGGCACACACCCCGTTTTTCGTGTGACATCGGTTCATAGGTGAATTCTTGGAGGAATCATGTCTGTGAATTTAGAAACAAAACGTTTGCTTTTAAAGTGCATCGATCAAAGTGATCGAGAATTTATATTCGAAGAATTCCAAAATGATTTTATAAATCAATTTTTGTTTGATGCGGAACCGATGACAGATATTAAAGAAGCAGATGATCTGATTGAATTTTATACTATGCCAGAGCCAAGAAACCAAAACAGATGGGTTCTCATCCACAAACTTGAAAAGTTAAAAATGGGAACTTGCGGATTCCATTTTTGGGATAGAGAAAAGAAAAAAGTTGAAATCGGTTTTGAGCTTATGCCACAGTACACCGGAAATGGATATATGGCGGAAGCTATTGAAGCAATAATTGATTTTGCACGAACCAAAATGGAAATAAACAAAATAATTGCAATTGTTTTTATCGATAATATTAACTGTAAAAAATTACTGGAAAAATTCGGATTCAAAATGGTTGGTAAGGAAGAATGTAGTTTTAGAGGAAAAATGTATCTACATGACATTTATGAATTAGTGCTTCTTCAAGGATAATGTTCGCGCCTGCCACAAGAATGGTGAAGATCCGGCAATAAGCCGATCAAGGGTGCTGGAATTTCTAAAGCCTTCTATTATGGACTGATTGCAAACGGGGCTTTGATTAGAAGCTCGGATTTGAAATTCAAAAGACCAGCTTGTGATGCAAACAAACCTACCCCGGGGTTTTCGCGAAATTAGGTGCTGGTGTCTCAGGTTTAAAAAAAGCCGAGATTCGGGCTTACGCAAGCCTTCATTTTTGGACTGATTGTAAATAGGGCATTGATTAGAAGCTCGGATTTCTTCTTTATCCAATAATCTTTATTGTGCCATTCAATTAAGAATAACCAAGGTTTGAGAAAAGATAATGCTTAAAAAACAAAAAATCCGAGCTTCAGGTATGCGATTACATTTCTATTATCGAGGAAAAAGTGAGCCTTAATCGTCCGAATCTCGGCTTTGAAATTCAAAAGACCAGTTTGCGATGGAAACAAACCTACCCTCGGATTTTCGCAAATTTGGTGCCTTTTCCCCTTTGACATTATTGTTGTAAAAAAGAATCCGGGTTTGAGAATAATTTTAAGTCTTGTAGTTTTTCCAACCACA
>CAZPIM010000138.1:0-1719 GCA_964586385.1 uncultured Anaerolineaceae bacterium | reverse complement strand
TCTTTTCCCCCTTGACATTAACGTTACGTCATAGTTTATACTATCTGCATGTTTACTGTAAACCAGCTTTCGAAAATTGCATCCATTACACCCCGTACGTTGCACTACTACGACGAGATCGGGTTGTTAAAGCCCACCACCATTGGCGAGAATGGTTATCGCTATTACGGGGAGGATGCCCTGTTCCGCTTACAACAAATCATGTTTTACCGTGAGCTGGACATTTCGTTGGAAGATATCAAAAAAATTATGGGACGCCGTAATTTTGATGTCGTGAATGCGCTTGCAACGCATAAAGCGCAGTTGGAAAAAAGAATTAACCGTTTAGAGAATTTGATCAAAACCGTAGATAACACCATTGATCATATGAAAGGAAAGAAAGAGATGAGCAAAAAACAATTGTTTGACGCCTTCAGCGAAGAGCAACAGGCTGAATATGAAAAAGAGGCCATGCAGATGTACGATCCTGAAATCGTGAAAGCATCTAATCGTAAGTGGAAGAGCTACAGCGAGGCTGAAAAACAAAAGATCGGTGAAGAAGGCAACGCCGTCTACCAGGACATTGTGGACCAGATGGACAAAGGCGCGGCCTCGCCAGAAATTCAGGATTGCATCGCCCGCTGGCGCAAACACATGGATTACTTCTGGACTCCGAATCCGGAGCAACTGGCAGGGTTGGCGGATCTTTATAACGAGGATCCTAGATTCAAGAAAAACTTCGACAAAATCGACCCGCGCCTGGCTGAATTTATGCGCGAAGCTGTCCAAATTTATGTAAAAAACCTGAAGAAGTAAAAAAATTGGGGCTGTCCGAAAAAGACAGCCCCTTCTTCTACAAATCAGCCATAATCCTTATCCGTGGCGTTCCGCTTCCAGCAGGTCGGAAACAACTGTCTCCAGGTTGGCAACGGAATTACAGACTTTCGCCAGGTGAATGAAAGGTTTGTAGCGCAGCATATCCGAATCCCCGGTCCCCCAAACCTGACGCTGCTCCGGGTTAAGCCAGATCAGACGCTTGGCGCGCTCCGACATTTCCTTAACAATATCAACCCGAGGTTCAGTACGTTTACCACGGGCATCTCCCAAAATAATGACCGTGGTCTTGCGATCTACAATCGTCATCCAGTTCTTGCGAAAGGTGGATAAAGAATTGCCGTAATTGGTTGCCCCAAAGCCGATGGCATTCATTATTTTTTTGGTGGCTTCTTCCGGCTCCAATCGATCTAAAATCTCGGTCACCTCGATAAGGTCACTCGAGAAAGCAAAAGCACGTACGCCAGAAAGGATTTCCCGCAGACTCCACAGGAAATACAACAGAAATTCTGAAGAAGAAGCCATAGAGCCGGAGACATCACAAAGCGCAACAATCTTCGGGCGCTGGACTTTTTTAAAGCGGAAAGCGGTCCGGAACAAGACCCCGTCATTGGGAATATTGGTGCGAATGACTCGTCGCACGTCCAACTTGCCTTTGCGCTTCTTGCGTAAAACCCGTGCATGCCGGGTCGCCAATCGTCTGGCGATCGCTCGAATGATGATGCGTAGCCTGGCTTTGTCGCGCGGCTTAATGCTTCCCAGTCGCATCTGGTATAAAAATCCATCGCGGATACGATCCGGTTCTCCCCGGGCAAAAACTTCAAACTGCCTGCGCACATATTCGCGCACATCCTCGCGTAAATTATCGAGCGCAATTTCCAGTTGGTCCGCCTGCATGCTCATTTG
>CAZPIM010000137.1:4049-6221 GCA_964586385.1 uncultured Anaerolineaceae bacterium | reverse complement strand
CAGAGCTTATTGAACTACTTTTATCACTAACTTGAGCTCACAAAAATAGGTGCCGTCCTTACGTAATGACCAGTTTGTCTCATAGGTGCCGGGATCTCTGGGAGCAAACATATCAACGATGACTTCCACACTCGCGCCGGTAGCAACTGCGCTAGGAAGATCGACAGCGTCCGAACCTGGATGAAATTTTGTCCCACTCATGTAAACCAGATCGACACCTGCTTCCCAAACTTCGGTGCCGACATTTTTTAGTGTCCAACGGCCATCAAAGTCGCCACCATGAGGATATGTCGCCCCTGCTGCCGGGAAAGAACTAACAACCTGGCATTGATACGCTGCACTCGTAGGTGAGGCAGTCGGTGTTGATGTAGTTGTATTTGTAGGCGTGGGTGTGATGGTGGCAGAAGGCAGAACGAATGAGGTAAATGTAGGTAAAGGCGTGGAGGAGGGTTTCGGTGTGGACGTATTGATATTGGTGGGCATTACAGCTAATTGCGTTGGTGTGTTGATTTCAGGGAGCTGTTTAAGTGTCGCAGTTGAAGTAGGCAAGGTGAGTTGTGTTGGTAATGGTGGAGGTGCAAGTGGATTCAAGAACGAATCTGGGAAGAGAAAAATATACCCAAATAGTAGAATAACAACCAGAGCAGCCAAAAACGCCAATACTGTCAGCAAATTCCAAAATCCATTTCTCATCTTATTTGCTTCCTTTTTTCCACATCCCAATCACGAATACTATTTGATATATATCAGTATATATGATTTTTAGAAATTGTTAAGCAGTGCGCTGCTTTTTTGAAAATGAAAAGAGGCTAACTTCTTCACAAGTTAGCCTCTTTTTGCACTTTCTTATCCTAATTTTTAACGATGATCGTAAATGTCACCACGCAGAAACTTGTGCTTCCGGAGCGTAAACCCCAGGTAGTTGAGAAAGTACCTTCATCTCTTGGAGCAACCATGTCTATGACGAGATCCACGGAGCTGCCATTATTAACGGTAGATGGCAGGTCAATTGCATCAAACCTGGTTTGAAAGCGGGTGCCGCTGATAAAGAAGAAGTCAACCGATGAAGCATCCCAGGTATTTGAACCTGTATTCTTAATCGTCCAGCGACCATCAAAATCCGTTCCCGGCTTGAGAACAGTGTTATTGGCAGGTGAGGAAGATGTAACAGAGCAATTCAAATCTGATCTGGTTGGTGTTGCCGAAGGTGTGGCCGTATATGGTATGGGTGTGGCTGTGGGGGGAATGGGTGTTGGAAAAGCCGTAGGTGGCAATGGTGTAGCAGTGGGAGGCAGCGGTGTGGCTGTCGGCTCAACAGGTGTGGCGGTTGGCATTTCGGTGGGTGTCTCGGTTGGATTTAATAAAGCTGCCTGAGTTAATTCTGCCTGAGCGTTTTGCATCGCCTGGGTTTGCAAGAGATTGAAAACTGCTGTTTCAACGGCGGGATCCGGTGTTGTTACTGTGGGTTGTGGGGTGCAGCTTGCAATAACGAGTATCCCAATCAGGGATAAAATTGTCAATTTCGTTTTTAATTTCATTCGTACTCCTATCTCTCTTTTTATATTATTTACTTTTTCAAATTGAACTAAGTTAATCTTTTTCAATTGTACCGCGTTCGTAAAGAATTTTACCCTACCCGATCGAACAGGATTAAATCCAAAAAGAATTCAAAACTAATGACGAAATTTGGTTATGAATAGTTCCGTAATGTGAATTTCAGTCAGATTGGTATTTTAAGCTGGGGAAAATTATTCTCAAGCCTGGATTCTTTTTGTAAAGCCTGACAGATAGTATGAGGAAAAAATCCGAGTTTCTTATCAATCCTCCCCTGCATTTAATCCATAATTTTAGCTTGCGAAAGTTCAAGTACCCTCATCCGGGTATAGGTATCTCGGCTTTGAAGCCGGGATTGGGTGGAGAATGAGCGATGAGGTTGGAAAAGTTACAAGAAAGAAAATTATTCTCAAGCCCGGATTCTTTTCGTAAAGCCTGACGGATGGTATGAGGAAAAAATCCGAGCCTCTGATCAATCCTCTCTTACATTCAATCCATAATTAAAGCTTGCGAAAGTCCGAGTACCCTCATCCGGGTATAGGTATCTCGGCTTTGAATTGTTCTTGAAGCCGGGATTGGGTGGAGAATGAGCGATGAGGTTGGAAAAGTTACAAGAAA
>CAZPIM010000137.1:0-3949 GCA_964586385.1 uncultured Anaerolineaceae bacterium | reverse complement strand
TTGAAGCCGGGATTGGGTGGAGAATGAGCGATGAGGTTGGAAAAGTTACAAGAAAGAAAATTATTCTCAAGCCCGGATTCTTTTCGTAAAGCCTGACGGATGGTATGAGGAAAAAATCCGAGCCTCTGATCAATCCTCTCTTACATTCAATCCATAATTAAAGCTTGCGAAAGTCCGAGTACCCTCATCCGGGTATAGGTATCTCGGCTTTGAATCCGGTATTGGGTGGAGAAAAATGCCAGTGATATCCTTTTTTCTGACACCAATAACTAAGCATATATGTCAATAAGTTTGTCCTGTCCAAAAGGTCAGGCAATTTTCTCTCCATCCGGTTATTGGAACACTGGTAAAGGATAGGGGGAAATATTCGTCAATCAAAAGTATCCTATACAACGGAAGACAAAATTGTCTTTTAAATAAAAATGGAGCTTTATGATGACTTTGGAACACAATTATCAAATTCTCGATATCAAACATCAGGCCGATCATTTGCATCGAACCCCTGATCATATCAGTTTGCATCAACAATCGATCAGTCTTTTCAATCGTTCCAGATTTCATGGTAAAGTGTGGCGGTTATGGCAAAGAATTCTCCATCATCGAATTCATGTCCTTTCCCTTTCTGAATTGAAATTGAATCTTAAGTTGGGGAATAGTTATGAAAAAGGACTCGATTGTGTTGCGATTGATCAAATTATTGGCTCAGTCAGTCGATGCGAAGATTTTGATGCCCATTTTGCTCCGATTAAAGAACGATCCAATCAACGTTGGGCTCATATTGCCAAACTCTTTTTCCTTGGTGAAGCGATTGAAGCAGTTGAATTAATTCAAGTTGCAGACCGCTATTTTGTACTGGATGGTCATCACCGAATTTCTGTCGCAAAAGCGTTAGGGAAAAAATTCATAGATTCCCATATTACTGTTTTACAATTTCAGGAACAAATTTCCTGGCAGTCAATGCTAGGATCGGAACGAAACAAGTTGGTAGCATAAAGACTACTTATGAGTAGTCAGGATTTGGAATAAGAGACGAAGTTCCAAATTTTCGAACACAAACATAAAACCAGATTTCATTTATGAGGTCTGGTTTTTTACAAATTGGCACAATTAAGCATGTTTCAACTATTTCAGATAATTGTTGTTTATTTGAAAATAGTATCTGGAATTAAGAGTGTGGGTGCATTATGTTCCAAATCGTTTTTAGACTCAAGAAAGCCAGTTTCGCCGGATGAAAATATGACGGAATGAGAGCAAGACATAAAAAAATTCTGCGATTTGAGAATGCATTATTTGCGGCTTTTTGATGAATTATTCCAATATGAAATTTTTCTCAATAATTTGGAGGACGTTCCAATTGCATATGATTCGCCTGCCATGGAGAGCTTATTCGACAAATAACTCCAGTATAATGGCATAGCTATCCCATTCTTATTTTTAAACCGGAGCATGCATGACCAAGAAATCCAAAAAAAATCTGGAAAAACGCGGCAAATCCATCTGGAAGTTTTTTGAGGATGGTATTTGGGATATTTTTATTGGTATGCTGATCATCTGGTTGGGATTGATGATGTTTTACAAATGGTCCGGATGGTTCACACTGGTTCTATTTGTTTTTCCATTCATTCCTTATGCCCTAAAAAATTGGGTCACATTACCCAGAGCGAATTACATAAAACTTAAGCCCAAAAAGAGACGGGCGGTCATCGAAACAGGTTTGACCGTGTTTGCAATTATTGTTTTATTATTATTTATTGTAAAAAAAGAACCGGGATTGGCAGGAGTCTTTAGATATATTCAGGATAATGGAATATTGGTCCTCGGAGCTGTTCTCGGCACTTTGACCTGGTATGGTGCCTACGCACTCGGTTTCCAGCGTCTCTATTTTTACGGATTGTTGATTTTCGTTGGATTCTTCTTTGAGTTCTGGTTGAAAACAGAAAACATATTCAGCTTTTCTGTTTTTTCAGGAGTCATCATTTTATTATCCGGCAGCTATTTATTTTTTAATTTCATTAAGTTGGCGCCGGAAAAACGTTGAATGTTTTACTGGTGTTTATAGGGAAGCGATTCATGCGCTTTATCTGTTTGACCTTTTGTTGATTGTGTACGATTGAGATTTTTGGGTAAAAAAGCGATCGTAAAAAATGAACCAAAAATGGGAATAAGTACGCATAACAAGAGCCAGGCAAAAGAATCAAATAGTGGTAAACGCCTGCGAATCAGCAAAGTGACTGCCAATACGAATAGCAGAATTTCGGTAATAATTAGAAAGATCCGAATGATTTGTTCCACGGAAAGAAACACCTTTTATAAATAGTATTCTTAATTATATATTATTCAAGATGAATTTATTTATTATAAAAATACACTCCTGATTTTTCAGGAGTGTATTATCTTCTATTACTCTCGCGTTTAGATCCAGCCGCGTAATTCCATTGCTTTTACGACACGGGCAATGGCTACCATATAAGCTGCATCGCGCATGTAGACGTTTTCTTTGATAGACATCGCCAGGACAGCGTTGAAAGCCGCGGTCATCTTTTCATCTTCCCGCGTGATGACTTCCTCTTTTGTCCAATAGAAATTCATATCATTTTGAACACCTTCAAAATAGGAGACAGTAACGCCACCGGCGTTGCACAGGAAATCCGGAATCATGAAAATTCCACGTTCTTTGATGACTTGATCTGCATCCGGGGTGGTTGGTCCATTTGCGCCTTCCGCGATTACTTTCACGCGCGGGCTGATTTTCTGGACGCTATCTGCATTGATTTGACCTTCCAAAGCGGACGGCATCAATACATCTACGTCCTTGGAGATCCAGGCATCACCCGCTTCGATTGTGTACCCGGCTTCTTTGGCTTTGGTCTTGTCAATTGAACCGTACTGATCGGTAATTGCCATTAGGAAATGAGGATCGATCCCATCATCTTTGGTAACAGTGTAGGAAGCGCGATCTTCACGATCCCAATAGGAAACACAAACAACTTTGCCGCCTAACATTTCAATAAAACCAATCGCTGCATATTGGGCTACATTACCAAATCCCTGAATAGCTGCTTTACAGCTTTTGGAATCCAGATTCAAATGTTTGAGAGCTTCCCGGACGGTATAAATGACACCATAACCGGTCGCTTCGGTTCGACCTAATGATCCGCCATTTCCGACAGGTTTACCGGTGATAACGCCAGGGGTAAATTGACCTGCCAGTCTGGAATATTCGTCCATCATCCAGCCCATCATTTGAGGAGTTGTGCCTACATCCGGGGCAGGAACATCCTGCCGTGGGCCGATATTTTTCCACATTTGTTGTACATAACCGCGCACCAAACGTTCTTTTTCTCCAATGGAGAGTGTTGCAGGGTCGATAATGACACCACCCTTGCCACCTCCCAACGGAATATCCACGACAGCGCATTTCCAGGTCATCCAGGTGGCTAACGCACGAACTGTATCGATTGTTTCGGCCGGATGGAAGCGTAGACCGCCTTTATTTGGTCCGCGGGCGTCATTGTGTTGAACCCGAAAACCCTGGAAAACACGGATCGTCCCATTGTCCATCCGGACCGGGATACGAAAACTAAATTCACGTAAAGGCCAGCGCAAAATTTCACGTACTTCAGGGTCTAACTGAAGCATATCGGCGACATGGTCAAACTGAGCTTGCGCCATTTCAAACGCATTGGTTGTACCTGCCATTGAGCATTTCTCCTGTTTAAGAATAGGTAATAAATTTGTTTTTAATCAAGAGCAGTCTATTCCTAAACAACAATAAACGGACGCCTGGTTTAGGGTCCGCAAATTATTAGTTGGAATATGTGATCAAGGAATTCACAAGATCCTCTACTCTCATAATTAGGTTAACAAATGAAAGGGATATAGTCAATATGATAAAAATCGCCTTTCACTGATGCAATCCATCTGTAAAGTTTGTGAAATGTAATACAAA
>CAZPIM010000136.1:2976-6371 GCA_964586385.1 uncultured Anaerolineaceae bacterium | reverse complement strand
CCAATAATCTTGCCACCGTTGATTACACGAATCAAGTTAATATAATCTCCAAGGCGTTCTTCTCCGGGTGCAAATCCGATGGAACCCGTTCCCGCTGCTGTGTGCGGGGTAAGGATCAAATTCACCAGCGGGTTTTTTGCTAAAGGCAGCAAAGGATCGTTCTTTGCGATCGGTTCATATGTAAAAGTATCCAATGCTGCACCATATAAGTGCTCCGATTCGAGTGCTTGCTTTAATGCAACTTCATCCACCACGCCACTTCCACCACAACTGACAAAAATGCTGCCTTTTTTCATACTTTGAAAGAACTGGTCACTAAGTGATTGGGCAGTTTCCGGAAAGAAAGGTAATAACATGCAGACAATATCACTGGTGGAAACCAAATCATTCCAAGAGGCATATTGGATATTCATTTCCTTTTCGGCATGTTCAGGCAAAGGATTTCTTTTGTTATAAAGAACTTTGCATCCATAACCCTGAAGTCGACGGGCAACTTCTGCTCCAATTTCTCCAAAGCCCAAAATGCCCACCGTTGATCCCCACATGCCACGGATATTCAATCGCTTTGCCCAATTATAGGCAAAGTAATCCTCATCACAGATTTTGGATTCATTGCCAAAATCATCCGCAGATTGGGTGATGTCCATCATTTCTCGCACACGCTTGGTGCAAGCTAAAATCTGCATGATCATATGTTCCGCGACCAAAATGCAGCTTTGAACCGGCAAAAAGCTAACGGGAATTCCAGCCTTTTTTGCTGCCGTTAAATCGATATCGTAGGTCATTGATCCGAGCCTTTGAATCAGTCGTAGATCTTTCCCTGCCCTAATAATATCGGCATCGATTTGACCAGTCCGTTCTGTAATCAGAAATTCCTTGCCGGGAAGTAATGAGATGATTTCTTCCTTTGATGGCGTTCGTTTGATGGTGATTTCCAATTCAGACGGCGCAGAGGATAAAGCGGCTTGCTGATGGCGTTCACCGCGATGTGTTACGAAAAGGGTAGGGTGTTTGGGACTCATTTTTCCTCCATTCAAAATTTCTTACTGGGTGATTTGCTTAGAACCGGTATTCGTTGCTTTTTACTTCCTGGTACATTGCAGCCAAATTTTCAAGTGGTGTGTGCGGAGCCAGATTATTCCCTTCCCTTAACACAAATTTGCCGCCATCCAGAATTCCGGACCTTAAAATTCTTCTGGTTTCCAATTCTACTTCTTGAGCCGATCCATCACGTAAAATCATGATATTTGGACCACCATGAATTGTAACATCCGGGCCTAAATCTTTACGAAGATTTGTAAAATCAATCGGGAAACCTGTTTCATATTCATTGACCCCAAGTTCGTCACGCAGGATGGTAAAGTGACGACTGGCATCTCCGCATAAATGAATTTTTATGTGTTCGGCTGTTGTGATTTTCGATTTGTACTTCTTGTAAATTGGTAAAAGATATTTCTTCAGCATCTTTGAAGAGATTAACTGAATTGCGTCATCTGTAAAAAATAAATCCGGTCCAGGAAAAGGCAAGTTAAATAGATGATGATATGTTTCAACTCTTGCAACGATGCCTTTGTAGAGATAGTTTAATAAAGATTGCGCATATTCTTCATCCTCAATCAAATCGGTTAGAAATTCAACTCCTCTTAATGCGATGGCTAAAGTGAGAAATCCCCCGGTCCAATAACCATACGGTTGAATCGTGACCGGCTTATCAAGAAATGTAGGATTCTTTTGCAATATTGTTAGTATCGCTTCAAAGTGATGTCCTGCTGTAGCATAAAAACCACCGGTCATAGGATCCGGATAAGGCAGGTCAAACAAAGCATTTTTCCTGTCACCTGCGAGAATTGGCCGTGTATCCGGCACTTGATTTTCTAAAAATTCTATAGGAGCACCAAAGTAGGATGCTTCTTCAAAATTTTGAAAATCAATTCTTATCTCAAATTGATCCGGTAAAGCAATTGGGTCATCACAAAACTGGGCAATATTTTCAATGCGCCAAATGGTTGATTTAATGTTAAAGTCCAGCATGGTTTTTGCATTCATTAAGTAGTCACGAAAAGTGATTTTTCCACCCGGGTTTAACAAATGATTAAAGATAAAGAATTGGGTATTGGTACCAACCGCCATGGGGGGTCGAATTGGCTTTCCTCTATAAAACGCATCCCATACTTCTCGCGCTTCCTGGTTATGATCATTAACAAAATGTGTCGAAAACTTTTTTAAATTTATACTTTGTTCCATCATAATTTGAGCAATTGTCCTTATTTTATTTTTTCAAACGCGAATTGATCATCAGTGGACATTTCGCGCTTTTCATTGTTTTTATGTATTTTTATTAACAAATAGCAGGTGATGGATTTCCCGTTAGAGACTTAACGCATATCATTCTGACCGGATTGGATATTTCAGGTCCAAATTTGGAAATTTTTGAACAATCAAACAAAAGAGACTATTTCGAACCGGTCTTTATTTCTTTTAGAATACAGGTGGAGTGATGACTGAGATCCAGGTAGCTTCGCGATCGCTGGATGCGCAGATCAGCTTGGTTAGTTTTTCCCCCAGGAAATTAATTGAATCCCCGGGTCTTAATATATATTCCTCGTCGTCCAGGCCGATCAATAATTCTCCACTAAGGATGTAAATAAATTCTTCTGTTTGTGCTCTGAGTTTCCTGGCAACATTGCCAGACCCAGGTGATAAACGCCCAATGACTGCTTCCAATTTATGACTGAGGTCGGGGATCAGCAATTGGTATTCGATTCCGGATGGCGGAAGGATTAGCTTGGGGCGACAACCGGCACGGACGACCGGTGAATAGGAATTGGTTCTATCCTCGTCCTCACATGGCTCCGGATCGATATGTTCTTTTAAATTTTCGATTTCAACAGGTTGTTCTTTTAAAAAATACATCAGGGGAACATCAAGTGAATCAGCAATCCTAACGAGGGAATCCAGGGAGACATTTGAAATTCCATGTTCGACCTGGCTTAAAAATGATGCAGTTAAATCAGTTCGACGGGCAATTTCGCGAAGACTAAGCCCGCGTTCTTTTCTTATCTTTCGTAAATGTGTCCCAGGGCTAAAATTTGATGCCATGATTCCCTCTATTTTTGCATTTTTGAAAAGAAAGAATTAATTTTTTATTGGAAAAATAAATTGAAATTGGATATAACGAATGGTTATTAATATTATATACGATTTTAATTGTCAAGTGTTACTTTACGCTTGCTGATTTCTAATTATTCTTTAAGCTAATTCTTCTGGTTTTAATCAAAAATACCATTATTTTCAATCGTCTCCCAATACCAGCTAGCGCTTTTCTTCGGAATTCGATTCCCGTTTTTATAGTCGACTCGAATTAATCCAAATCTTGGTTGAAATCCATAAGTCCA
>CAZPIM010000136.1:0-2876 GCA_964586385.1 uncultured Anaerolineaceae bacterium | reverse complement strand
ACAATACCAATTTTTCCTTTGTAATTTCCCTGTCTAAAAACATTGACTGCTTTCCCATGGGACAACAAGAGATGATGAGCTGCCTGGTAATTTTTGGAATAATCCGAAAGCCCGGGTGCCATCATTCCTTGCCCGTAACCGAATGTAGCAATGACCCAGGGTTCATTATGCGTTGCCCAATAACCAACCCGATCTCCCAATCGGTCGAAAACAACTCTGGCGTAATCTGCGAACCAATCTGCAGAATCCCGGTTGACCCAGCCACCCTGATCCATCAGTGCTTGCGGAAAATCCCAGTGATTCAAAGTAACATTCGAAATGATGTTATTGTCTAAGAGTTTATCTACCAGACGGTCATAAAAATCCAAACCTTTGAGATTGATCAATCCACGCCCCTCAGGCATTATTCTGGGCCAGGATATCGAAAAACGGTAGGATTTTAAACCGATTTCTGCCATCAAATCCACATCTTGAGACCAACGCTGATAATGATTACAAGCAAAATCACCATTTTCACTGTTGGTAATATGATATCGCGTATGTGTAAACCGGTCCCACACACTTTCACCTTTTCCATCTGTATTCCATGCGCCTTCTATTTGGTAGGCAGAAGTTGCTGCACCCCATAAGAAATCTTTCGGAAATTGAAGAAATCCCATCGTATGATCCTTTAAACCTTCAACATTAATTTTGAGTGATCCAATAGCGATTCGTACTTTAAAAGAAATAATCTAGGCAGACATTTCCCTCCTCCGGCGAAGGGAACTTACCATCGCCAATACAAAAAGCGAATCCCTCTCCACCCAACGCTCTGGATATTTTTATTGCTCCTTCTGCGGAACAGAACAATTGACAGAGTTTTCCCGCCCCTCGAATTTTCTCCAGAATTGGTAGCCATTCCTCAACCGGGGCTGCGCCTGCGCCAGGAATCCATTGGATGCCTTTTAATTTCTTGATGTTAATTAATGAATCGAGATGTCGAATTGCTCCTGGACCATCCAGGTGGTAAAAGGGAAAATCAATGTGGTCACAACATGCTTCGAGATCAGGTATTACAAATTCCTGAAACATTTTTTTTGAGATCATGGCACTATAATCACATTGCAGCATATAGGTTGTACCCGGTGCCCAGATAGGTGCCCAACCGGAACGCCCATATTGCGATTTAGGAATGAAAGTTTCATATAGGTCAAAGAATTTTTGCCAGGCCAGCGTTATTTGTGAAAGCCAACTTTTAACTTCATCAGGATTCTCGATCAGATCCAGTAATGTTTGTTGCGAGCCACGCAAACTGGCCAATAAATCTAGATTTCCTCCAATGTCCGTATGACCCAACACAAACTTTTTCCAGGAGGATGTTGCTCCAATGACATATTTTTTTAGATGGAGGATCCAGGGGTGATCTGCGCGAATCTCATCGGTCATAATGCTGAAATTGTCGGTGAGAAACGGGTGAAACCAGGTAGTTCCATTTACGAATTCCGGCTGTGACCCCAGTAAAACAGCCAGAAAGCCGGTACCAAAATTTGGATGCCAGCGCGGAAATGCATCACCGGAATAATCTAATCGATTTTTATTTAACCCGATTTGGGCAATGATTGGTTGAACCGGCTCCTCCATCTCAAATTGCGTCAAATGAGGATTTGTATCCGCCAGTTTCAAGTCAGGAGATTGGTCATTTGATTCGATAATGATAATTGGGCGTTGCAAAGACCCATCCCACCAGCTTGTCCAGGTTTTTTCTATTCTTTCCCAATCACTTTCTGTAAAATTATTCCAGGCAGTCATTAATCCTATTCCCTCCGGTTTAGTTAACTTTTAATCCTTGAAGATTCACGAACGATCAAATTAACCGGCACGATTTGCCTGGGTAACTCAAAATGTGGATCGGCGATCTTTTTAATCAAATTTCTGGTAGCCAATTTTCCAATTTCTTCCAGGGGAATATTGATCGTCGTTAAAGGTGGCTGGGTGCTTTGTGAGACTGGAATATTGTCACAACTTACAAGCGCTAAATCTTGTGGGACCCGCACACCAAATTCAGACAAAGCAATCAATGATTCGATTGCAACCCCATCACTAAAACAAAAGATCGCATCTGGGCGATTGGATAGTTGCAAAATCTCCTTCATCGCGTAATAACCTCCAGGATGGGTCGATGAAGCTGAAACAATCCATTCCTGCCGTATATTCAAGCGATGTTCCTGCATTGCTTTTAGATATCCGCAATATCGGGACTCATGAGTGATTGGATCATCTTTTTGACCGATGAAAGCAATCTTTTTTTTCCCCTGGGCGACCAGGTGACTGATCGCCTGGTAGACGCCATCTTCATTATCCGGGGAAATAAACGATACATTTTCTATTTTGGTTGCTCTTCCCACCAGCATAAAAGGAATTCCGGTTTGCAAAATTTGATCAAGCATGGTTTCAACTTTTCCACTGCCCATGATCAGTAATCCATCAATGTCTTTTGAGCTACAGGCACGCAGGATCAAATCTGGGTGATCAACAGCAGCCGTGTAAAGCACAAGATTGTATCCAAGCTCTTCCGCCTGGATTGTGCATCCTTTTAAAATGCGAATGAAAAAATCATTTGCCAGCGTGGAAGTCGGGTTTACCACACCAATTCTGTTGCTTTTTCTCAATCGCAAACTTCTGGCAGAAGCAATTGGCTGATAACCATACTCTTTTATGGCAATCAAAACTCGGTCACGCGTTTCTGCAGAAATATCCGCATAACCGTTAATCGCTTTTGAGATTGTAGAAGGGGATAGATTTAATAATTTAGCAAATTGAGAAATATTGAGAGGCAAGATCAACCTCCTGTTGAAGCACAAATTATATTACGAAATCGATTTCGGGTCAAAAGAAAT
>CAZPIM010000135.1:4864-6433 GCA_964586385.1 uncultured Anaerolineaceae bacterium | reverse complement strand
AAATTCCATCAAGCCATCTTCCAAACTTTCAAGGTCGATTTGAATAATACTGAGTGGTGTTCGCAGCTCATGGGCAATATCTGCCATGCTTTTTCGACGCAGTTCTTGCTGAAGCGCAAGATCCCCCGCCATAGAGTTGAATGCTTCTGCCATATCTCCCAATTCATCCTTACGATTTACTTTCACACGCTGTGAATAATCACCTTTGGCGACCTTTAGCGCCGCGTCAGCTAGCTGCTGGACAGGTTTGAGAATGGATTGTGATTGAATGATCCCAATTGCAACCACCGCTGCAATGGCAAACAATGCCGCCACCAATAAAGTCCTGTTGACTTCTTCTACAAATTTCGCCTGCAGCTCGTTAAAGATACCGAATGTTGAGGTAACCGCCACGATTCCAACTTGTTTGTCATCCACCATCAAAGGAACACCGAATTCCTGAATTAATCCGCGATCAATTGGTTGGGGGGAATCAGGCTGTGTATCCAGTAGAATCTCTTCATTAGCCATCAACAAGATGCGCTCATTATTCCCGACCACGAAGATATTAGGAAGTGGAACATCGATTGGTGGTCGACTTTCATGACCTTGAATATCACGGAACAGCAATAAGCTGGATGAAAGATTGTCTACGCCTTCCCAACTGCCTTGCGTACGGTAATAGTCTTCCAAAACTGGCGCAACCCGCCTGGCAAAATTTTGTCCCGAACGAGCGACCAACGATGTAAATCGCGAAATAATCAGGCGATTCGAAAGTAGAACAAATGCCGCCGAGGTAGCCAGAATGATTACCAGGAAACTCAAAATCAATCGCGCCCGAAGTGACATTCTCATTTTCTACTCCGGTTTCACAAATCGGTAGCCAATGGCAAAGACAGTCACAATGTATTTTGGCGACAATGGGTCAGGCTCAATTTTTTTGCGCAAGTTATGTAAATGGACATCAATCGTTCGCTCCACTCCCTCAAAGTTGCCAAGATCCGTTGCTTCCAGCAATTGACTGCGTCTGCACACCTGGTTGGGATGACGGACAAGGAAATGGAGTAAATTAAATTCGGTTGGGGTAAGCGATATAACATTCCCGCCCAAACGGCATTCTCTCGCCGAAACATCCAGGACCACGTTGCCAAACTCATAAAAGGAGCGAGGTTGTTCTTTTTCCACTTGCGATCTTCGTAATACTGCCCGTGAACGCGCTACAAGTTCTCGAGGGCTGAATGGTTTGGTCACATAATCATCAGCTCCCAGTTCCAAACCCACCAATTTATCAGCCTCTTCTACGCGAGCAGTCAGCATGATAATTGGAACATTTGAGTCTTTGCGAATTTCGCGGCATACATCCAACCCGTCCATAACCGGCAGCATCAAATCGAGTATGATGAGATCCGGGTTTTCGCGGAAAGCCATTTTTAATGCTTCGGAACCATCATAAGCAGCTAAAACGAAAAACCCGGCTTGTTCAAAGTATTTTCGAACACCTTCAACAATTCTTTTTTCATCATCAACAATTAGAACCTTCATTGCCATAGTATAGCCGATCTCGCACAATCCCAGAATTTTTTTCCTAAA
>CAZPIM010000135.1:2569-4764 GCA_964586385.1 uncultured Anaerolineaceae bacterium | reverse complement strand
CCTCCACCTCTTCCTATTCGTGTACTTGAATCAGCACTGGGTGTTCCACCCGTTGATCCAAAATCACCTCCCGGAATACCTCCTCCCGCTCCCGGTACAAAATCTCCACCAGGTCCACCTCCCTGAAAGGTCAGTCCGCCTCCACCACCGCCGGTACTGCCACCTGTGCCACCAGGGAAGTCCTGCGGTAAATTACCGCCATTTGCAGCCTGCATGGTTGCAATGCGCGCCTGAATTTCTTCTTCTGACAGGTCGCCGTTCCCACCAAAATTGATACCTTCAGGCATGAAATCACTAATCGCTGCCTGATATTCTTCGGGCGTATAACGAAGGTTATCAATCCATGTAGATTGTTCTGAAGATAACGATTCCTTAATTTGTTCTTGAAGTGCATCAATTTCCACCAGTGAAGCAGAATCACTACCAAGCAGGTTTTTTAAAACCTTCCATTGTGGTAAAAGAGCACTGGCTTGTTCCGAAGTGATTTTTAATTCTGTTTCCTCTAAGGCAATGGATCCAAGAATCAATTTCGTACGCTCAGAAAGATTAATATCTCCATTTTGAGAGGTTGTCGAGACTTCGCCGTTAGCACTATCGGCAGGTGTGTTGTTTTTTGCAGCACACGCCGTAGATAATGTAAAAAAGATTAATATCGTAATAGTTGTTAAAAATGTCTTTTTCATTTTTCCTCTTTTATTCATGACGTAAAGCGTCGATTGGGTCTAATTTTGCAGCTTGATTGGCAGGCAGGAAACCAAACAAAACGCCTACCACTGCTGCCGAACAAAATGCCAACAATACTGAGTATGGATAAACCACCGTGGGCATATCACCAAACTTCCCAAATAGCCAGGCGCCTAATATTCCAGTCAGGATGCCAATGATGCCTCCCATCAAAGAAAGAATCAGAGCTTCCGTCAAAAACTGGCTGCGGATATCATGAGGAGTTGCTCCGACTGCCTGGCGAATTCCAATCTCCCTGGTGCGTTCAGTGACGCTTACCAGCATAATATTCATGATGCCGATACCGCCTACCACCAGAGACACACCAGCCACCCAGCCTAATAAAAGGCGGAATGACGCAGTTGTCGATTCTTGCGTTGCAATAATATCTTCCTGTGTGCTGATTTGAAAATCAAGTGAGTCGAGCGTTACATTGTGTCTTTTCGCCAACAATAACTCTGTTTGCTGAATAACACTGTCAATTACATCGCTACTTTCTGCCGCCACATAAATCATACGCACATTATCACCTGCCATGCGCGCAAACATGGAAGGTAAGTATTTCTGAAAAAGGAGGGTTATGGGAATATAAACCATAGAATCATAATCCGTCCCTGAGATCAACCCTTTTTCTTTCAGAGTACCGATGATTGTTAGTTTCTGTGTACCAACCGTTATTTTTTCACCGATCGGGTTGACATCACCAAACAACTCCTGGGCGATGGTAGCTCCAAGTACAACCGCTTTGGTTTTGCGATCCAAATCATTTGCATTGATAAAGCGACCGTTTTCCACAATTAATTCTCTAACGGTTGGGAAATCCGCTGTTGTTCCCAAAACAGTTACTGCATCCAGAATAACATCACCATTCTTGATTGTCTGTGATGTGGTTTGTTCTACTGATACACCAGCTACATTTGGAACCGATTCGGCAATAGCGGCTGCATCATCGAATTTTAATCCGCCTTCACCACCTGGAATCATTCCTCGGGCACCACCTTGGCTAAAGTTTTGGGATATAAAGATTAGGTTAGCTCCCAAACCATTAATCTGATCTGCAATGGCTGCTTCTGTTCCTGAACTGACTGCTACCATCACGATGACTGCTGCCACACCAATAATTACACCAAGCATGGTTAGCAGAGAACGCAGCTTATTCCCGGAAAGGGACTTCCAAGCTACCTTTAATACATTCAATAGTTTCATGTGGCAGCTTCTTTCTTTTTTCCGTTTTTATGATCAACATCAATTAAGCCATCCCGCAAAGCAATAATCCGATCGGTCATTTTCGCAAGGTCTGGTTCATGCGTGACCATAACAATGGTTCTGCCCTGTTGGTGCAAATCTTTCAAGGTATCCATAATCTCCAGGCTGGAGGTTGAATCAAGGTTGCCGGTCGGTTCATCTGCCATGATCAAAACCGGATCATTGATTAACGCCCTGGCAATCGCAACCCTTTGCTGCTGCCCGCC
>CAZPIM010000135.1:0-2469 GCA_964586385.1 uncultured Anaerolineaceae bacterium | reverse complement strand
GGACCCATGATGGAAACAAATTCTCCTTGCATTATTTCTAAAGAAACATCCTTAAGAGCTGGAACTTTTATTTCTCCCATTTGGTAAACTTTGGCTAAATTCTTTGTCTGGATAATCGCGGCAACACTCATTGCACAGTCTCCACAATACCAGTGGTTACTTCATCTCCAAGATTTAGACCGCTTTTAATTTCGGCAGATGTAAAATCCATCAACCCAACTTCAACAACTTTCAGTTTTGGAACGCCATTTTCCATCACAAATACACTATATTGACCTTCATCGATGGTCTTTAATGCTTCAACTGGCACCAGGAGAACTCCTTCCGCCCTACCCCCAATGACTTCCACCGTGGCATTCATACCCAAAGGGAGATTAAATGGTTTGGCATAGGATGACATATCCAGGCTAACTAAACCGTAAACATACTTCACATTTCCGGATGAGACCAATTCCGGTGATACGTAGGTTACCGTGCCTTTAAACACCTGATCAGCAAAGGCATCAAAGGTGACATCTGCTTCATAGCCTACTACAATGCTATCGAGATCAGATTCATCCATGTAGACCTCTATTACCGGTGTGATTAGATCCGCAATACGGATGAAATTCGACCCGCTGACAGTTGTACCGATTATTCCATTTATGCTCATTACAGTACCATCAATTGGGGCTGTTAAGACCAACCCGTTCACATTCGCCTGCGCGATTTCCAATTGATTTTGTGCCTGGGTTAATTTGGCCTGCAATAAGTTCAACTGATCTTGATCAGGTCCATCTTGCATCTTGGTTATTTGGGCTTGCCAGGAATTCATTTCTGCTTCTTTTACCAGGACGTTGACGTCAGCCAAATCAATTTCATCCTGTGAAGGCTTTTGCAAACAATACTGCCAGTTTGCATTTGCCTTATCAAAAGCGACCTTTGCATTGGCAACTGTCGCTTCCATTTCCTGTTTCCCCAAATCCTCAGGGTCGCGCATCAGGAACTTGGAATTATAAAGATCCACTTTCATCTCATAATCATTCTTGGCGGCATAATAATCTGCTTCCAGGTTTTCAATGGTGGTATCAACACACCGTTTGTAATTTAATGCGGTTCTTTCAACCTTTAATGTATTAAGATCATCTTTTGCTGTAAGATACTGGATTTTGGCATTTGCAAGATCGGATTCCCAGTTCGTTTCCAGGTCAGTCAAATTTTGTTGTGCAGTGAGGACGGCTATTTGCTCACTGGCAAGCGAAAGGTTGAGCTGCGGATCATTCTCTAATTTCGCCAGTTCCTGCCCCGCCTTGACCACATCGCCCACCTTAACGTAAATTGCTTCAAGTACACCGGAGGAAGAAAAACCAATCTGAAGATCAGAATTGGTTATAACTGTCCCGGCACCGGAGGCAGAGATGATGAGATCGCCTGTGCGAACCCGTGTTGTGCTTAATTGATCCTCGGATGTGGTCGGCGTCGATGCCGGTTTAAAATAAACAAAATATGCCCCAACAAGAGTAGCCAGTAAAACAATAATTGAGCCTGAAATGATAACAACTTTTTTCTTCGACATAGGTTTACTCCAGATAATGATTTCATTGTTTATCCTACGCGAAAGTTGTTTAGATTCTGTTAAGATATGATTGGAAGACCATTAAGATAACAAAAATACGAAAAACATAAACGCGAAAATGCTCCTAGTAAATGGTATTTTACGAAAGCAAAAGAGATTCTTTTTTTCCCATTTGTTTACTGGCAAATTTCATGTCAGCTAAAATTCTGCTACTTGACTATTATATCACGTCGTATTATACTATATCGTGATACATCACAATATTATATAAGGAAATTGGCGAAAATATGAGCTTAGAAAAAGCACGAACAAGATATATTCCGATGAGCGAAACGATGTTTTATATTCTTCTCTCCTTGAAGCAGGAACGCCATGGCTATGCCATCATGCAGCAGGTAAAAGAGTTGACCAAAGGACGTATTACTCTTGGTGCAGGGACAGTGTATTCAAGCTTGGGAAAACTCGATAGCGATGGGTTGATTGTGGGCATTCGAGAAGAAGAGAGACGAAAAATCTACATCATCACAACCTTAGGCAATCAAATATTGCATGAAGAAGGTGATAGGATTGCAGAGCTTTATAACAATTTTAAGGAGTCGCTATGAGTGAAAGTAAAAATGTATATTTCTCGGCATTCCGCCATTTACAACCGACTGATTATGAAAACTGGCTTGAACAGATGGCAGCCAAAGGTTGGCACATTAATCATTTTCGGCAGTGGAGTTCGGTGTTTATGACTTTCCAGCGAGGTAAACCTAAAAAATATCGCTTTATCTACGATCCGCAAGTCTCACCACGCAAGGAGTACATAGCGACTTACGAGCAATTCGGATGGGAATATCTTGGGCGTATGGCGAGTGCTCATTTCTGGCGTATGGAATACGAAGGCGAACGTCCGCAAGCTTTTAGTGACC
>CAZPIM010000134.1:0-6436 GCA_964586385.1 uncultured Anaerolineaceae bacterium | reverse complement strand
TACCCCTATATCTGAGGGCATCACCAAATTGATGCGTAGATCTTGGAGTATGGCACCCATTTCCTTCAGTTTTCCGGGGTTGGTACTGGCAATCAGCAGGGTTTTCATCATTATTTTTTTCCTTTTTTATGATAAAAATCATAATAAGTTGACGAGGGTATACCCGTGTGCTATAATCTCAAAAGTGTTATTATACCCTTTGATTGGTAGAGTTGCCCGGTGAGTCAATCCAGTAATCCATTAAGATTAAATGTCGGATTCATGCAACATGAATCGATCGGCAACCATCGCGATCTCAATTTCGAGCTAGACGAACTCACTCTCCATCCCGAACTATTTCTTACCAAAATCAATGGGCAGGTTCGAATCAATCGAACGCCGCAAGGGCTTCTCGTCGATGCAACATTTTCTGCCTTTGTGGTGGGGCAATGCGTACGCTGTTTGGAAGATTTTCAACAACCATTATCCATTGAATTCCAGGAGTTATTTGCTTACCGCACCCGCCATACCCGTGAATCTGAGTTTTTTGTTCCCGAGGATGGCCACATCAATCTGGCACCACTGGTTTATCAAAATATGGTTTTGGCAATTCCCATAAAAGCGTTGTGTCAACCGGATTGCAAAGGACTTTGTACTTTTTGCGGCACGAATCTAAACCAATCTACCTGTGAACACGAGACAGCCAGAGTAGAGTACTAATTTTTTTCCTCTCATTTTTTTACATAGCCTAACGGAACACAAATTGAATCTTAATTTTCGGATGATCAGATTACCGGTATGTATTGATTATCATCGGGTCAGGGTTGAGGGAATGCCAGCATAATGCCTGCATCAAAATTCTGAACTGTGAAAATTAAGGAGAAGGAGGAGTTTTAGTGAATCCAGGGAGAAGAATTCGCAAGACAGAAATTTTTACCATGCTGCTCGAAAAAGCGGATGTGCAGGGCTACCTGACCACAGAAGATCTGGTCGAAGCTTACCCGGATATTTCCAGCGATGTGGACCGCCTGGAAGCCATTATGGTGGCTTTACGACGCCAGGGGGTGGACGTTTTTGATGAAGATGAAGCTGGCCGGGGAAATGAAGATTATGGAAACCCACCCAGTGACATGGATCCATTTGCAGCAAATTTGGAAACGATTTCCAGCGATGATACAATCGGGCTGTACCTGAAAGAAATGTCATCTGTTCCGCTATTGAATGTTGTAGAAGAACTGGATCTTGCGAGACGGATTGAAAATGGGCGTATGGCTGAAGATTTGCTCCTTGAAATCAAAGGGAAATCACCCGATGATGAATTGGAACGATTTAACGAAGAAATTGAAGACGGAGAACACGCCCGCGATCATTTAATTAAAGCCAACACCCGCCTGGTAGTCAGCATTGCCAAGCGTTATATCGGGCGCGGAGTCCCGTTCCTGGATCTGATTCAGGAAGGCAATTTAGGGTTGATGAAAGCCGTCGAAAAATACGAATACCAGCGCGGTTTTCGCTTTTCAACCTATGCCACCTGGTGGATTCGCCAAACTATCACCCGCTCCATCGCTGATCAGGGACGCACGATCCGCGTACCTGTTCACATGGTTGACCGCATCCGTCAATTGTATCGATTAATGCACGAAATGGAACAAAAACTGGGGCGCGTCCCGACCAATGAAGAACTGGCCACCGAAATGGACACTTCCACCAATAAAGTGGATTGGATGATGCGCGTTAGCTGGCTGCCCTTATCCCTTGAAAGCCCCATCAATGAAGACGAAGAAGAATCAGAATTGGGCATGTTTGTGGAAGATACCCTTACACCAACACCCATTCAAAGTGCTTATAATAAAATGCTGCGAGAAAGAATCGAAGCAGTTCTGGACACATTGCCACCGCGTGAGGCTCGCATTTTACGCCTGCGATTTGGTCTCGATAATGGTCACACCTACACATTGGAAGAGGTTGGTCAGAAATTTGGGCTCACCCGGGAAAGAATTCGCCAGATTGAGAGCAAGGCTCTCCGGCGCTTACGCCATCCGCGACGCTCAAGACAATTAAAAGAATACGTTCCATAGCTCTAATGTTACAGGATCAAAACAAGAGGCATTGTCTGCCTCTTGTTTTTTTAAGACCGGAAAATTCTTGACCATTATATAAAACCACCATCCCCTACTTAAGCAGGGGGTCGCACCCTACTAAACCGCCTGACTGAGGGAATAGACTTTGCCTGCCCGCGCGAACAAATCGCCTGTAATCGTCTTGAAGGAATATTTTTTCGTCCTATAATTCATTTGTAGGCTATTTTTTGAATAGGAGTTGTATCATGAGTAATGGAACAATCTGGGAAACACTGTTAAAGTATTTGCCAATTATCATCCCGCTAATCGTCATTCAAATCGGTTTAATGATCGTTGCAATCGTGGATCTTATCAAGCGCGAGAAAACACGTGGTCCAAAATGGGTCTGGTTTATCGTCACAATTTTTGTTAATATCATCGGCCCCATCCTTTATTTTGTGGTGGGTCGCGAGGAAGAATAATATGCCCGCCCAGTCGGAGTATGAATACGCCATCCGCTGTGAAGGGCTTTCCCGTTTTTATGGAGAGATCAAAGCCCTCGACAGTCTCGATCTGAAGGTGCCAAAAGGTGCAATCTATGGCTTTCTGGGACGAAACGGCGCAGGAAAAACCACAACCATGCGTCTGCTTACAGGTCTTGCCAGACCCACAAGCGGGTCAGCCTGGATCGCCGGTGTCGAGACAACCAATGGCGACCCCAGCGCTGGTTATACCTATGGTTATTTGCCACAGCAACCGGTCTTTTATGGTTGGATGCGCGCCTGGGAGTATCTGGATTATGTCGCACGCTTTTACAAAATGGAAACAAAACTACGTAAAAAACGTGTTTTCGAAGTGCTGGAACAGGTTGGTTTAAAGGAAAGTGCCAAAAGGAAAATTGCCGGCTTTTCAGGCGGGATGAAGCAACGCCTGGGTATTGCTCAGGCAATTGTTCACAACCCGCAGGTCTTACTGCTGGATGAACCTACCAGTGCCCTCGACCCTGCCGGCCGCTATGAAGTATTGGATTGGATTCGCAGTCTTAATCAGCAAACCACCGTTTTTGTATCGAGCCACATTTTGGACGATATTGAACGGGTTTGCGACCAGATTGCTATTTTGCATCGCGGAAAATTGGTGAAAGTTGGCGAACGTGATTCCATCCTGGCTGAATATGCCACCAACGCAGTTGAAATTCAAGTCGAAGGTGAAGGCAATGGTGGTCTGCATACGTTTGCTGAGACAGCACGCACCCTTTCCTGGGTGGAAAATGTCACCATTGATCATAATGTTGCCCGTATCATGGTCTCAGATATTCAAGCCGGGAAACAGAACCTGTTACAAATCGTCACCCAATCCGGCTTGCCGGTTGTCCGCGTGGAATGGGTTCGCCCGTCCTTGGAAGAAGTCTTTTTGGAATTAAGTGAGTAACCTATGCATGCCTGGATTTATGGAATTTCTATTGTTCTAGCCATTTTTTTACCCGTCATTTTCGGCACCTGGTTGCGGCGTTGTTTCCGCGTTACCTGGCTGCTTTTTGCTGTCGGAACCGTGACCTTTATTGGATCACAGGTTGTCCACATTCCTTTAAATAATTTGCTCGCCGATTGGGGTATTCTGTCCGCAGAAAAGATGAGCGGATCCTCATTGGTTATAACCAGTCTGATACTTGGGTTGACGGCCGGATTATGCGAGGAACTCGCCCGTACTGCAGGCTATGCAATCATGAAAAAATACCGCCGGGTGGAGCACGGTTTGATGCTTGGGTTGGGGCATGGCGGTGTGGAAGCCATGATCCTGGTTGGTATCATGGCAGCCGGTTCCGTGGCTCAGCTGTTCGCCCTGCGCGGGCAGGATCTTTCCACCATGGGTTTCACCAGCGAGCAACTGGCTTATGTGCAATTACAGTTAGCCACCCTGGACAAACCCGGCTGGATCGCCTTATTACCGCTACTGGAACGCTTAATCGCGATGTCGCTGCACATTTCTTTGTCACTGATGGTTCTGCGAGCATTCCAGACCCGTAAAGCACTGTGGGTGGTAGCTGCCATCCTTTACCATGCACTGGTAGATTTTGGCGCAGGTTTACTCTCTCATTCGATCACCAATCTCTGGCTAATGGAAGGAATAATCTTCTTGTTCGCACTGCCAGGACTTATTTGGGCTTATCTGACCTTTCGCCAGGAAGGTCGCAACAATATGCTTAGATTACCATTGGAATGGGGTTTGTTCTGGCAATCATTACGTAAAGAATTGATCCAGCTCTGGCGCACGAAGATGGTGCTGGTAATCTTTGGTGTTTTTGCAATATTTGGAATCCTTTCTCCCCTGGCTGCCTATTTTATGCCACAGATTTTTGCCAACATTGAAGGTGCGGAAATGTTTAAGGATTTGATTCCGGTGCCATCCATCAAGGATGCTTTGGATCAATATGTTAAAAACATCTCCCAATTCGGATTCCTGATTGCCATTCTGGTCGGGATGGGAAAAGTGGCCAGTGAAAAAGAAAAAGGCATGACCGAGATGATCCTGCATAAACCGTTGCCACGATGGGCGTTCATTCTCTCCAAATTTATTGCCCAGGCAATTGTGTTCTTATTCGGTTTTATCATTGCGGAGTTACTAGCCTATGGGTATACGATCTATTTATTTGAGTCTTTTTCTTTCGCAGCTTTTACCTGGATGAATTTCCTTTTGTTGGTCTGGCTATTGGTTTTCGTCGCAATCACCTTACTTGGCAGCACGGTTACAAAATCGGTCGGTGCGGCAGCAGGAGTCAGCCTGGCAGGTGCACTCGTGGTGATGTTATCAGCACAAATCCCGCAAATAAGCATGATCAATCCGCAGGCTTTGATGGCTTGGGCAGGATCCATGACAGCTACTGCCACATTTAATTTACAAACCAGCAATTTCACAGCTCTGGGTTGTGCCTTTGTATTAATCGTATTATTGATTGTCTGGTCTGTTGGGTTATTCGAACAACAGGAACTCTAAGTACTAATAGAGAGGGTTTCCCATCGAAACAGACAAAACCAAATAAGCGGTGGCAAAGTCCATGATGGCGTGAATGATCATGATGTACGGCATTAAGCGCGGCCGCCAATGGAGAACCAAGCCTAATAGCAAGGCAAACGGCAGGAACATAACAAATCGCCACAGGATGAAACGTCCATCAAGAATGAGCGGTAAGGTGCAATGCTGTAAAGCAAGAAAGAAAACCGGCAGCGCAATGGCGAGCCAGGTTTTCTTCGTTAATATTTGGATGCGTGGCTTGATGTATCCAAAATAAAGCGGAACTTCTGCAAAGGCGATCGTGATCGGGAAGAAAATCAACCCGATCCAGGCTATCCATAGTGGAATGGGTGTAATCAAAAGTTCTGTCGCAGCCTGGGCATTTCCAAAAATCAATTTTGCCCCTTCGGTGTTGGGAAGAAATGCCACCGGTCCGCTGATCAGCAGCACGGCTAGCAGGACCAACAGATCCTTTTTCACCTGCCCGGGATAAAAGCGGAAAACTTCAAAATAGCGCAAGCCTTCCTTTTTAAGCTGCATGACAATCCAATAAATCACGACCAGGTTGGTGAGCGTGGCTGTGATCAGCCAATATCCGGCGGCAGCACCGAAGTCACCTTTTTTAAAAATTACGAGAACGGCACCAATAATTAACTGAAAAAAAGCAAACAGAACCAGCCGTATGAACAAACTGCCGAATACAGTTTTGGGTTCCAGTTTGGAAGCATCAATCGAACTGGCGGTTAAGCCACGTAAAGGAGGTTGCGAGTTTTTTGAAGTCATGGATTGCTCCTGCGATTTGGGTTGGCTGGACTCATTCGTCCCGGAATGCGTAATTGAACGGATTATGGATTCGTCCGTTCAATCTTCATCAACAATGCTTTTGAAAGAGCCGGGAAATAAAAATGATTGTGACTTAAATAAAGGATGTTGTTTGTTTAACGATTGAGGAAACCGGAAACACCGAGGATACCGAATACCACCACCGCATATCCGATGGCAATGAAAATGCCGATCAAAAACTGGGCAAAAAAGTAATGTCCCCAAACGGTAAAAGCCCGCTTAAAAAAGCTTTTACTGAGCAGACTGGTTTGTGGAAGATCAAGTGGTTCCACTGGCATCCTTGATACGGTATGACTGACATGATTGATCATATTCTTCAAACCTGTGTTTTCTTTCTCAAGTGTTGCCAGACGCGTTTCCAAATAATCAAGGTAGGAATTCAGGTCGTTCAGGGTTTTTATTTGCGGGCGTTGCATGCATGCGATCCTTTTATTGAATGGTTTTCTACTATGCAATAATTATAGAATAGGTTTCTATTCTTAAGAGTTTTTTGGAACCGATATCTACTCCTACTTGACCATTCCCAATTTCTAACCGCATCG
>CAZPIM010000133.1:0-6441 GCA_964586385.1 uncultured Anaerolineaceae bacterium | reverse complement strand
ATCACTAAAGGCCAGAAAAATACCCCGACACCTGTAGAGAAGAATTTTGGAAAAAGACCCAAGTTGGAAGCCACCAAGGCAATACCACCAAATGCACCAACTCCAACAGTAACAAGAGCCATATTTGCTAAATGTTTTGAAATGCGATTATAAAAAGGATTCCCTGTTCTTTGACCTAACCATTCACTGATTACAGCGATCACAGGTGCTCCCATTACAAAATTCACAAAAAATGGAAAATGTAATAGAGCTACCAGGGCGATTAAACCGCTTCGTCCAATTACTGGAACATCAATTGGGGGCCAATTCATAAACCCACCTCCTATAATGAATCATGTGGTTTGAAAATTGAAGATAAATGGACAATAGCTTATTTTTTTAGGAATGTCAAGAATTTTTTGACAATATTATTTTATTTCATATATATATGACACTATTTGTCTAATTTGTGAATTTGACCAATGATTTCCCCTCTTAAACAATTAGATAATATCGACTTCTATGAAGAAAATTTTGTTCGAAAACGAAAAAATTGGATTAACAGACTGATAATATACGCTAATCCGGCAATTAAAATGATGGTTGCTCCCGATGTTAAATTGAGAAAATAGGAAGAGAAAAGACCCAATGTTGTGAAAATCATCCCCAATAGACTGGCTACAAGCATTATTTTTTTAATGTCTCTTAAGAACATAGCACCTATTGACGCAGGGATTGTGAGCAAGGCAATCACCATAATTAAACCGACAACCCGCATCAACATGACTACGCTAAAGCCAATCATGGCCATCAGCAATAAATACATCCAGTTAACTGGAACATTTAATACCAGTGCATATTGTTCATCAAAGGTAATACCCAGCAATTCTTTGTAAAAAAGAAAAACAAGCAATAAAATGACCAGATTCATGATCAGCATAACCCATAAATCGGTCACTGGTACGGCTAAAATACTCCCAAAAAGATAACTCATTAAGTCGGCTTTGTAACCTGGTGTCAGGTCCAGAAAGATGATTCCAATTGCCATTCCGATTGCCCACATGACTCCAATGATCGAATCTGCGCGTTCTTTTGTTTTTCTCTGAACAAACCCCATGCCAAAAGCAGATGCGAGGCTAAAGATAATTGCGCCTAGAACCGGGTTCCATCCGAAAAAATATGACATTCCAATGCCACCATAGGCGGCATGTGCAATCCCACCAGAAATAAAAACGATACGTTTAACAACAACATATGTGCCAATAATTCCACAGGCTATACTGACCAACAAACCCGCTAATAAGGCATTGCGCATAAAGTCATATTGCAGAGCTCCAAGAATCGCTTCAATCATTCTTTACCACCATGATCCGGAAATACACGATGTGGAAGACCGTGCGCAATCAAATCAACCGGGCATTGATAGGTCGCTTCGATCATTTCTGCGGTCAATTCTTTGCCGCCGTGATAATGCAAGTTTCGATTGATGCATCCCACCGTTTTAGTATAGGAAGAGACGGCACTCATATCATGTGTGATCATCATGATGGTGATTTTTTCGTTTAGTTTATTTAACAAAGAAAATATCGAACTGCTGACTTGTGGATCGACATTGGATGTAGGTTCATCCAAAATCAGTACTTCAGGTTCTGATGCAAGCGCTCTGGCTATATATACGCGCTGCCTTTGACCCCCGGATAAATCTCCAACAGGCTTTTTATAAAACTCAAGCATTTCAACATTTCGTAAAGCGGATTCGACGACCTGTTTGTCGGTGTCATTATATCTTTTGAGTAGACCACGTTTTCCCAGGCGTCCAAGTTGAACTACATCCCATACATTGATTGGAAATTGCCGATCAAAGTCCACAACTTGCGGAACATAGCCTAAAAACTTTCTTCCAATTTCAACCGGTAACCCTTTAATCGTGACACTGCCCCGGGTGGGCTTTACAAGACCCAATAATACCTTTATAAGGGTTGTCTTGCCTCCCCCGTTCGGACCAATCAATCCAATAAAATCACCTTCGTAAACCGTAAAATTAATATTTTCCAGGACGGGTTCATTTTCATAACCTGCATCCATATTGACTATATTGATCATGATCGATGGCGTTGTCATTAACATTATTAATTATCCGAGACTCTTTTTTTCATTGTACCAATGATTCAGCAAGAATTTTGCCTATTGATTTCATATTCTCCAACCAATTGTATTCCAAATTGCTGATCGGAATTACCCTGCCACCTATCTCAGCAGCAATCGTTTCTGCCGAACGGACACTGAATTCAGGTTGAACAAAAATGACTTTTACTTGCTCGGTTTTCGCTAAATCAATAATCTGTGACATTTCTTTTGCGCTGGGTTCGGTTCCACCTATTTCAATTGCAATCTGTTCCAATCCATAATCCTGAGCAAAATATCCCCAAGCCGGGTGATAAACCATAATTTTTCGATTGGTCAGATCCTTCAATTCGGATTGTAATTCCAGATCGAGTTGGTCGATATCAGAAAGAAAGCGAACTAGATTTGCCTGATAATAGGTTTCATTTTGCGGATCAATTTGAACCAGAAGTTTAGTAATATTCTCCAATTGGGTTTTTACTAATTTGGGGGAAGTCCATATATGCGGATCCAATTCCTCATTTTCATGGTTGGCTTCATTCGTTTGTTCATCCTGATGGAAATGATCCGGCATGGCAATGCGCTCAATACCTGCAGAACTATCAAAAACGACCATTCCCGGATTGATCGCCTGTACTTTCTCTATCCAAACAGTTTCAAAAGGAGCCCCAATTTGAATATAGGCTGCGGATTCGCTGACTGCTCTCATTTGTGAAGGAGATGGTTCATAATTTTCCGGGCTTTGACCAGGTTGAACAAGGACATTCACTTCGAAATAATTTCCTGCAAGCTTTTCGACAAAAAATTGTTGGGGCAGGATGCTGACAGTAATCACTTTTCTAGATGATTTTGTTTTAGCGACAGGTTGACAACCAACAATTGCCAACGAAAAGATAATCAGGGCCAACCAGATTTTATTTTTTGGAAGTGACAAAGTAATCTTATTGAAAATGGTTTTCATTATCAAAAAGTTTATCACAGCCAAATTTTACTGTCAAATTATTAGAAATGGTCCAGAAAATGCTGATCTACGAATATTCATGCCGTGGTTACATGATCATTCTTTCATAGATGATCAACCCACTGGAAAGAATGATAGTGAAAACAATTAGCACCAGATCAAGGTTTTTATAATTTACATCTTTTACATAAGTGCGGGTTGGATAACAACCGAACGCGCGGCATTCGAGAGAAGTCGCTGTGGTCTCAGCTTTTCGCAATCCATTAATCAGAATCGTAAAAATATATCTTCGCCACAATTTAAAGCGGTGTCCAAATTTGGAGCTGGTTGATTTCCCGCGAATGGAATGTGCAGCTCGGACCGCATCCACTTCTTTTTGAATGAGTGGTAAAAAACGAAGTGCCAAGAAAACAGCGAACGCACCACGATAAGGTATACCGGCTTTGGTCAATGAAACCATCAAATCCCGGGTATCCGTCGTCCAGATCAGAATAAAACTGGCCAAAACAACAACTGATAATCGAAAAAAGAAAATTGGTCCTTGTAATAACCCTGTGTCAGTAATACTGAGGGGACCGATTTTAAAGACTGGATTTCCAGGATCTGCAAAAAAGTGGAAAATCATCAATAATAATCCCAGACCAAAAATAATTTTCCCATTCATCAAAATTTGATTAAAAGGAATTTTTCCTGCAAATCTTGCAAGAAGAATGAGAATCACAAACATGATTGCACCCGGTATGGGTGTTTGATAAATAAATAAACCGACTGCGACAATAAATACCCAGGCAAGTTTCACAAGTGGGTAGAGCTGATTAAGATAAGACTCTCTGTTTTCAAATACCAGACCCTGATCATTGGATGACATCTTGACCCTCCAGGGTATTCGAGTATTCCAAAGAGTTCAGGAAATCATCCGTATTTTTGATTGCGCAACAGACGCAACCGCCTTCATCTTCATATTGTTTCAATAATTCTTGTAATAAAGTTGGTCTCAGATTGGCTGATTCTAATAACTTATCGGAGCAAAATAAGGCTGAAGGATCACCTTCAAAAAGGATTTGCCCATCCGCCATTACCAACACCCGACTCGCAAATTCCTGAACGAGACGCATATCATGGGTGATCATAACGATGGTTATGCCTTTCCTTCTGATCGATTCCATTAACGCCATCAGATTTTGGGTCATTTCTTTATCCTGACCATAAGTTGGTTCGTCGACCAGCAAAACCTGCGGATTACAAATCAGCATTGTCGCCACACCCAAGCGGCGCTTCTTCCCGGCAGACAATGCGAACGGGTGAACTTTTTGGAAATCAACCAGTTCCAAACGTACCATCCATTCCTCTACTTGTTTCTGAACTTCATCCGGATCATCAATTCCCCGGGATAAAAGAGAATATGCTATTTCTTCATAGGTTGTGTCGGTTAAAAATTGGTGTTCCGGGTTTTGGAAAACCAGGGCAATTTTTTCAGCAAGCGATTCAACTTTCCAGGCACTTGCAGGTTTGTTAAACAGGTCCAACCTCCCGATTTGCGGTTTTAGTAAACCAACCATCAGTTTTGCCAGAGTACTTTTTCCTGCACCATTTCTTCCAACAATCGCCAGCATCTCGCCAGGGTAAACATCAAAGGAAATATCCTTCAAGGCTTTATACCCATTTTTATAGGTGAAACTCAGATTCCTGGCAGAAATTAAAGATTTAGTTGGATTGATTGGCTCAATTTCCAATGAATGAACTTCTGAAAAATTTAACTTGCTTTTAAGTAGATTAGTTTTATTTAATAATTGCAGGGTCTCATTCACAGTGATCGGAATGCGATCAAACTTCAAAGAGAACCGGTCTCTCAGGGCAATCCCAATTTCTACAGTCTCGGGAAGCCATATTCCTAACCGATTTATCATATCTTCGCCATGCTCATTCAGTATTGTCTGTACGTCACCTGAAGCGATTATTCTTCCATCATCCAATACCAATAATTGATTTGCCTCTGAAAGAATAAAATCATCCAATTCGCGGGTGACCAAAAGAATGGTCATACCGCGTTTTCTTAATTCAAGAATCAGTTCGTGAACAGATCGGGTAGCAGTTGGATCAAGGTTTGCGGTTGGTTCATCCAAAACAATCATTTTCGGATTCATTGCAAGAATGACTGCTAAACCCAGTTTCTGTATTTGTCCCCCGGACAAGTCCCAGACCAAATTTTTTCTTTGTGGGCTTAATTGAATCATATCCAGTAATTGATTAACCCGTAAATTTATTTCTTCAACGTCCATCAATAAATTTTCAGGACCAAAAGCGATTTCATCTTCCACATATAAAGTTGCAAACATTGTTTCCGGGTCCTGCAACATGTGCCCAACGATTTGGGAAATATTTTTCACTGCTAAATCACTGGTATTTTTACCTTCAATAGAAATCGATCCTTCTAATTTACCACCTAATAAATGAGGGATTTCGCCATTAAATAAACTACAAAGCGTGGATTTCCCGCTCCCGCCAGGTCCGACCAAAACATTGATCGTATTTGGCAAGATTTCTAGAGATACACCTTTCAGAGTCGGTTCTTCCTGATTCCAATGGGTATAAAAAACATTTTCAATTTTAATAAAAGGTTGGGTAGATTCGAGTACCATTATTCCAATTCCGAAAATATACTTTTGGTTTAAATAAGTAACTCCCACTCTATAAATAGAGTGGGAGACAAATTATAACTCAGTCCTTCACTTCGCAGACCTGATCAGACCCGTTTTACTGATCGCTTTTGAGAGCCAAAATCCTAAAAGACCGCTCAAAATTGCACCTGAAATCAGGTTTACCGGGATAGCTAACCAGACGTCTTTCGCGGTTGAAGGGTCCCAGCCATAGAAAATGGAAGTCCAAACTGTTCCAAATTGGGAAGCTGCTGCGCCTGCGCAAACGGCAGTCAACAGGCCATATTTTGTGTAACCTGAAAGAGCCATGACTGCTTCAACACCCAAACCCTGAAACAAGCCCCAACCTAAAGTTCCAATACCGGCTGCATTGCCTAACAATATTTCTACTGCAGCTTCGATAATTCCGACAATTAAAGCGGTACCTGGTTTCCGAATCAACCACATCGCTAAAATATAAGCCCACATGAAGGCGCCTTGTAAAAGTGCTCCACCTAAAGGTCCAAGTGATGTATTTAAAAGGTACCATAAGTTTCCTACACCAGTATTCACAACACCAGTAATAGCAGCAATGACTGCAATAATTACAATATCTCTTGTTGTGAAATTAAAGTTCCAACCAGTTTTTTCTCCTTTAGCCATTTTTTCCTCTCCCTGTTTAATAAAATGTAATAAGTTTTGAATTATTATTTGTCAAAAAAACGGGCGACCAATCCCAGC
>CAZPIM010000132.1:4642-6497 GCA_964586385.1 uncultured Anaerolineaceae bacterium | reverse complement strand
GGTGGAACAGGGGTGTCCGTAGGTGGCGGAGTAACAGGGGTGTTTGTTGGAGTGCGGGTTACTGTGGGAGGAAAAGTTGGTCTGGGTGTGTATGTTCTTGTCGGCGTATTCGTGACAGTTGGCGTATTTGTCGGCTGGTCTGTAAATGTCGAAGACGGTGTATAAGTTTGCGTAAATGTATTGGATGATGTTGGTGTCGGTGTACGGGTCGGTGTGCGGGTCGGCGTGTTAGTCGTACCCGGGCGATTTGTCGCGGTTGGCGGACCGGTACGCGTGCGTGTTGGCGTTGAAGTGCGTGTTGGTGTATTGGAAGGGGTTGATGAAAGCAACGGGGTTTCTGTCGGTAGCGCAGTCTCTGTCGGTACCGGCGTTACTGTTGGAATAGGTGTTTCGCTAGGAATTACACTCGCCTCGGACGTTGGGCTTACAATGGGGGGCAACGTAATTTTGGGTGTTGCAGGGTTGAGTTCATTGACCAAAGCTGCTGAAAATGTTGGTGTTATTGTGGATCGATTGAAAGAGTAACCACTTAAAACCACAACAGTAACCAGGCAAAGCAACACAATTAATGTGAACAAACCTGAAAGCAATAAGACATTACGTCGAATCCCTTTGCGTTTTGGTTTTTCCTCTTCACCAAATGTACTTTCAAGGAAGGGGTCGTTTTCCAAATTTTCATGACGTAATTGTTCAATTGGCGTATAGACTTTCGGCGGCTGTATATCAACTGGAGCTGGTTTTTCTATTTTTTCGGGTGGAACGGAAGGTGCTGGTGTGTAAAACTTCGGTTTTTCCGCTGAAATTTGCTGATTAAAATTCAAAGCATTTGGTAGTTCAAAAGAAACAGGTTCTTCTTTTTTGGGTGGGGCATTAGTCTGTTTTTTACCAACATATTCATCGGATAAAAAGTGAGATAAATCCGGTTCATAGTTGAGTTCGCCGGTTTGATTTGGCCGTGGTTCCAAAAAGATATTCGGGTCAACATCATATTCATGTTCTAAAGTTAGATCTTCTTCCGCAATCGGTTGTGCAGGCGCATCCTGATTGGTTTCATGCGATACTTCAAATTTCCGCAGATTCGGTTCGTAGACATGCACAGAAGACATGGGTTGTGTTTGTGGTGTAGGCATTTCCTCAATTGGAGGTAAGGGTCTCGTTTGAAAATCAAATGACTCCCCTATCGGTGTCTGTTCCGGTTCACGCAGATCGATTATTCCGTCAAAGTCCGGGACTTCAGACACGATGAAAGATCCATCAAAGCCGATAATTGCGCCGGTGTGTCCGGTACGTTCCCGCGCTGTTGGATCAAAAGTACCGCCTTCCAGGAAAGGATTAATTCCAGGGGAAAGTACACTGGTATCATCAATTTTCTTTTTGAGCTTGGAGATTGCCATATTGACAATCTTATTGTTTGGCACATTTTGCTTGCATGCATTCAAGACCCGTAATCGGTCGAGATCCGAAGAAAACGTTTCAGCAAGCCAGATCCAGGCAACCTCATTTTGTGAATCGTTACGAATGATCCCAAATAAAATTTGGCGTGCATCATCAAGACGATCGGCACGAATTAAAGTGATTGCTTCATGAAGCAATTCTGACATTTTTGCTGCTCTCTTTAGGGAATGATCTGATATTTTTATTATTATCCATCATTTTTTCTAAATGAGCAACATTATTCAAGCAGACTGTTTTTTATTTGTAAGGCAAGTAACCTGAAAATCAAGAATTGATGATGTTTGTCATCCTGGACAAGCAAATTGGACACGAGCTTGAACCTTGTATAATCAGTATAATGAAGTAAATGATGGTGCGGGAAAAACCAAATAATCCAAAGGATTAATCTATGGCAACAATT
>CAZPIM010000132.1:0-4542 GCA_964586385.1 uncultured Anaerolineaceae bacterium | reverse complement strand
GTAAAAGGTGAAACGTTGTATGATACCGGAAAAATGATCGATGGATATGCCGACCTGGCAGTGGTCCGTCATGCGCGTGTGGGCAGTTCACGGGAATTGGCAGATGGGGCTGGCGTGCCGGTTATCAACGGTGGTGATGGTTCCGGTCAGCACCCAACCCAGGCATTGATGGATCTGATGACGATTCAAAAAGAGCGAGGCCGGCTCAATAATCTGACTGTCACGATAGCCGGTGACCTCAAAAATAGTCGAACAGCCCATTCTTTAGCCTGGTTATTAGGGAAATATGGACCCCGATTTTATTTCGTATCACCGCATGAAATTGGTATGCCGCGGGATATCACGACTGCACTTAAGAATGATTATATCGAGGTGATCGAAACGAGTGATCTCAGGGCGGCAGCGGAAAAAAGCGATGTCTTGTATATGACCCGCATTCAAAAAGAAAGATTTACAGACGATGATCTTTACAATCGCCTTAAAGGAACATATGTGGTTAACACGCAATTAATCGAACAATCCAAGCCCGGGATTACCATCATGCATCCTTTACCCAGGGTGGACGAAATTGAGCGCGAGGTGGATGATTATGAAGGTGCTGCTTATTTTCGTCAGGCTGCCAATGGTGTACCTATTCGCATGGCAGTGATTGCCCTTGTTACCGGCAACGAATAAAAATTCAAGAGAAAATCGAATGGAGAAAAGTTCATGACGGATAGTTCTGCCTTCAAGTTCGAAATTGTCTCACGGACAGGAGTTCAAGCCAAAAAGATTCGCTGGAATCTGACGCCGCCTTTGTTATATGAAGAAGCGCTACGACGTGGCGAAGCAATGATAGCCGAAAAAGGACCATTGGTTATTTATACCGGAAAAGCGACCGGGCGTTCACCGAACGATAAATTTTTTGTGAAAGAGCCATCCAGTCAGGAGCATGTCTGGTGGGGAAAAAGCAATAAACCCTTTGATCCCGGTAAATTTGAAACACTGAAGAACCGGATTCTTGAATATTTCAGCCAGAGAGAATTGTATGGTCAGGATTGCTACGGCGGGGCGGATCCTGCTTATCGTTTTCCAGTGCGGGTAGTGACCGATAGCGCCTGGCAGAGTTTGTTTGCTTATAATATGTTCATTCATGCCGAAAATGTCTTACCAAAAGACTTTCTGCCGGAATTTACCGTGCTGGTCGCCTCCGGGTTTGAAGCAGACCCGGAAATTGATGGTACACGCTCCGATGTTGTTGTAGCAATTCATCTTGGCCAGAAATTGGCGTTGATTGCGGGCACACGCTATGGCGGGGAAATCAAAAAGACGGTCTTTACCGTTTTGAATTATCTTTTTCCTTTACAGGGAATCTTCCCCATGCATTGTGCCGCCAATATTGGAGAAAATGAAGATTCAGTCTTATTCTTTGGATTGAGCGGTACCGGCAAAACGACGCTATCTGCTGATCCAAAACGACGCTTGATTGGCGATGATGAACACGGCTGGAGTGACCACGGTGTTTTTAATTTTGAGGGTGGCTGTTATGCCAAGGTAATTCACCTGTCTTCCAAAGATGAACCGCAAATTTTCGGCATGACAGAACGATTTGGTACAATTCTGGAAAATGTGGTGATCGATCCGAATACGCGCAAGATTGATCTCAACGATGAGACCATTACTGAAAATACCCGTGCTTCCTATTTGTTAAGTCAAATTGAAAATCATGAACCGAGTGGCATGGGTAAACACCCGCAAAATGTGATTTTCCTGACAGCCGATGCTTTTGGTGTATTACCACCCATATCTTTATTGACACCAGAACAAGCGATGTACTTTTTTCTTTCCGGTTATACCGCCAAAGTTGCTGGTACTGAGAAGGGCATCAAAGAACCTCAGGCAACGTTCAGCACCTGTTTTGGTGGACCCTTTATGGTACACCATCCGATGGTTTACGCTAATTTGCTCAGAGAAAAAATTGAAAAACATGGTTCACGCTGTTGGCTGGTGAACACCGGCTGGACTGGCGGTCCGTATGGAGTCGGCTCACGCATCAAAATCAGTTATACACGGGCAATGATTGAATCCTTATTAAAAGGTGGTTTGGATCATGTTTCGTTTACTCAAGATCCGATCTTTGAATTACGTATTCCACAGGAATGCCCCGGTGTACCGGCAGAAATATTGCAGCCACGCAATACCTGGCCGAGTTCGGATGGTTTTGATGTGCAAGCAATGAAATTAGCGATGATGTTTAAACAAAATTTTTCACAATTTGCTGATGCTGTGACTGAGGAAGTCTTAAAAGCTGGTCCGAAGATTTAAAAATTGTTTTGTCTTCTACTTGCTTTCATGTGGTTTTTGCGCTAATCTTAATGAGTTGTTTTACCGTAAAGAGTCTGGAAATTAATACTTAATATTGTCAAAAGACAAAAGGAGAACGCCATGGGAGATAAAAGTCCTAAGAACAAAGAAAAACGTAAAAAGAAGAACGAAAAGGCAAAAAAAGTAATTACGCCTGTGCTGCCGACCAAACCCGATGCTAAAAAATAATAAATCAAAAACAAACCCCGCAGAAAGTGCGGGGTTTTGTTTGTTTGGAATGGATGGGGGTCAATAAGGATGAATCCTTCTTTCTCTTAAAACCAGAGGAAATGATCGTTCAAAAACTAATCCTATGACCAGTCAAGCATTTCTCTGACCATATTATAATCAATCGTATCGCATTCAAAATAGATGATCCTGATCGACAAGATGATTTCCCTTTGAAAAAAACCATAAAAGCATGAAGAGGCTAAATGACCGATAAATCAGTTTCACGCAGGAAATTTCTTAAAATAGGCGCAGTTACAATTGCAGCATCAGGGGTGGTCTGTTGTGGCGGAGCGATATTTTCCATGAAGCAATTAGCACCAAAAGAACCTGTTGAAACTCCATCTTTTTCGTATGGTGATACTGCTTCTTCCTCAAAACGCATTCTGGTAGCTTATGCTACCCGAACCGGCTCAACAGTTGGTGTTGCGCAGGCTATCGGCGAAGTGCTTGGAGCGCGCGGTTTTTCTGTGGATGTAAAACCCTTCCTGGATGATCCTGACCCAAGTGCTTACCAGGCAGTTTTAATGGGATCTGCCGTTAATGGCGCGCAATGGCTTCCGGAAGCTTTGACCTATACTGAGCGTTGGACCTCCTCATTAAAGCAGGTCCCGCTGGCATTGTTTTGTGTGCACATCATGAATTTGGGTGAAGAAGAAGATGAAAAGCAGAACCGTCTGGCTTATTTGGATCAGGTCCGTGCAATATTACCTGCTGCTGAGGAAGCTTTTTTTGCCGGCCAGGGCTTGATGCCTGAGGAACAATCCATGCTGGTAGTCTGGGCTTGTAGAGCATTGAACATTTTTCCGGAGGGCGATTGCAGAGACTGGAAAAAAATCAAAGCTTGGGGTGAGCAGGTATTGGTCGATGCTTAAATCAGATAGCGAATAAATTTGCCGGGCTATATTTTTTTGTATCTATTTCCAAGCGATAAATTTTCAATTTATTAAAGGTTAAAAATTAGTAAGTTCAAATAATTAAGTAGGTTTTAAGGTAGTTACCATGAATATGAACGGACTAACATCCAACTTAAATCGAAATCTGGAAGGATTTATGAGACAAAATTTGTGATATGATTTCCATAAAGGACGAAATGACCATACTTTCCTACATACGGGAACTTTTCGGTCCACGATTTCGTCAGATAGAATGAGAAATGAAATTCAATTCAGTTGTATATAAATTTGGATAGGAGTAAAAAAATGGCACAACAAATCTTTTCAAAAACATACCGTTTTCTAGCGGGCTTTCTCGTGATCGCGATGTTACTTATTGCATTTCCCAGCCCGGTTTCTGCGGCAGGAGGGATTTCCCTAAAAATAATTGCCGTAGATAAAAATAATCAAATCGTCGTCGAAGCAGTCAACTTCCCGGCAAATCAAACCTGGACTGTCCGCGTAGGTCCATATTATTCATTCCGTGGAGACGCTGTTGCAGTGACAAGTTTCACATCCAAGGCTGGCGGAACATTTCGTTTCATCGTTCAATTACCCGCAGTTGTGGAAGATGTAGATTGGGTATCGGTACGTCTTGATAGTGACCAAAAATACCTGGCTTACAATGCGTTCTACAATGTTGATCGTGGCGACGCCACCACAACCGGACCACAACCTTCGGAAGTAATCACCAGCACCTCATCCAGCCTGACCTGTTCCTTAACTTCAGTCAGCATCACCGCGCCAAACCCGATGGATGCACGTTATGACTTTGATGTTGTCTGGACTGTCAAGAACACCGGCACGAAGGATTGGGAAGCAACCTTACTGGACTACAAGTATTGGAGCGGCACCAAGATGAACAATTTTGCCGATTTATACGACCTTCCTTCTAATGTTGCCAAGGGCGAAAGCATTTCTCTGCGTGTGGATATGACGGCTCCTAGTTCAGCCGGAACATACACCAGCACCTGGGCATTGGCGGATGGAAATACTGTCTATTGCTACTTGCCGGTAACCATTACGGTGAAGTAAA
>CAZPIM010000131.1:0-6524 GCA_964586385.1 uncultured Anaerolineaceae bacterium | reverse complement strand
ACGTTGTAAACCGAAACACCAATCGAAATTGCCAGAATATTCCAACTCATGATTGGCATCAACCACATAATCACAAACATGCAGGTGTAAATCGGGTGGCGAACAAAGCGATACATACCTCTCTCAACCAGGGGTAACGAACGTGTCGCTTCATTAATATTAAAAGCCTGGGCAAAACCGGTGAAGCGTAATGCCCCGGTCTGAAAGATACTGTTTAATAAGAGATACAGCGCACCTAATTGAATGAATATTGTCAACCAAACCCAGGGACGGGGAATACGATAAATACGTACATCAGGAAGTAGAACTGTAAGGGCTAAAATCGGCAAAAACAAAATAAAGGCTTGCAGTGAGAAAAATAAGCGATAATACCGCTGGTAATTTCCTGACCCAACAAGGTTTTCCACCCATCTTTTGGCTGAATGTGATGCCAAAAGACTATGAATGACTGCGTATAGACCAATTGAGAGGATAATCCACCAGAATCCTGTTTGCATCATTTTCATTTACCTTGTAATCAGAGTATATCCAACACCTATCATCATTTGGAAAAATTGTACAAATTTAATTTGTCCGGAATTAAAAGATCGGGCAATTTCAAGAAATCACCCGATTCCGGTAGTTATATTCTTAAGCAAAAATTATCTCGTGCCGCCTGGCCAGGTTAGAATCGGCATATTCGCAATAATCGTGGATTCTGTGAGACTCAACTCGCCGGCTTGTTCCGCAACTGTTAACTCACCAAGTGAAGTAATTTCTCTTGCTGTGCTTCCAGCGTTCCAGGAAACAAAATAGAGTCTGCGGAAAGGAGTGTAACCTTGCGTGCCTGGGGGACCATCCAATACATCAACCTGGAAACCCAGCGGTCCTGATCCTTCAACACCGTTCTTGAAGACATAAACACCGGATGTGACTTCGTAAGGTGCAATAGACAAAACAGGCACATGAACGACAGGAGATTCCATTTTTTCAGATAATGTCTCGGCCAACCCAGCATCAGAAATTTCAGTCAAAATATAATAAATTTGTTCACCTTCAAGATAAGCAACGCTGGCGGGAACAGCTGGTGCTTTTCCCAACTTCTTGGATTTTACTGTGCCCTTACTTGAAGAAGAACAAGCACTGAGTACAAACACCATCACTAAAAAGATGACACTTAAAAATCTAATTTTTTTCATTATTTCCTCCAGATCTATGATGACTGATAGCAAATTCCAGTTTCTTAATTCAGTGCATTTTTCGTTCCAATCATCAGAAATATTCATTTTCAACTATTAACAAGAATAGCACAAATTATCAACTAATAAATAAAAATACGCCTACGAAATCACTTTAAAGTGGTAATCCTTAAACAATAGGTCCACCCTGCTCTGTCACCAGTTCTCGTAAACGCGGATGATCTTTGTAAAAACCCCAATATTTCTTAGGAAGCAAAGCTGCAATCTGACACATCACTTCATCGGTTGCCTTTTGTAAAGCTTCTTCGCGATTCTCGCGGGGAATTTCATCGATGGTGTAAGGTTTGCCAAAGCGTGCAACGATATGCGGTTTTCGAAATGTGAATAATCGCTTAAATGTATCTTCCGTACCTGCCAGCCCAACGGGAACAATGGGAGCTTTGGTTTTTAATGCCAGTAAGACCGTCCCGGGTTTTCCTTCAATTAATTGAGCAGTGTTGCTGCGCGTACCCTCAGGTGCGATTCCCATCGCAATTCCGTCTTTGATTAATTGCTGAGCGACGCGAAATGCACCAAAGTCAGCCCGGTCACGGTCAATAAAAATAGCACCAGCCACCTTGGAGATCCAGCCGATGATGGGGAAATTCACATATTTATCGGCCACAAGGGCTGTAATCTCAGGGCGAACAGGGTTTGCAAACAGCACCGGAATATCCATGCGACTCATATGATTGGTGACTACAATAATTCCGCCCGTTCGTGGCAGGTTTTCCAGACCCTCGTATCTTGTATCAGTTATATTCTTTAGTAGAAATTTAATAATCTTAAGTAAAGTCTCGCGCTTCACGTATTGCCTCCCGGAAGATTCTTTTTGATCCCTCCATTTTAAGATTATACATACGAAAAGGCGAATTTTTGTTCATGGCTGTTACTTCTTAAAGAAAAAGCCCCAAACAATTCGTTCGGGGCATGATTTTTGGTTTTCCTTATTCTGCATTCGCCGGGGGTTGCGCTGGTTTGCGATTACGCAGCCATTCAACCACTGCCGGCAGAACAGAAATGATGATAATGGCAATGATCACGAGGGAAAAGTTATCCTGGACAAATTTTTGTGTGCCAAAGAAATAACCGGCAAAGAGCATGATGAATGTCCAAACAATGCCACCCACGAAATTATAGGTAATAAAGTAGCTATAACGCATTTTGCCAACTCCCGCGATGAACGGAGCAAAAGTGCGAATAATGGGGATAAATCGCGCCAGAAAAATGGTTTTGCCACCATGTTTGTTGTAGAAAGCCTGTGTTTTTTCCAGATATTCCCGTTTAATAAAACGTGAATCCATATCGAATACCCGCTCTCCCAATTTATGCCCAATCCAGTAATTGGCAGTATCACCCAGAATTGCAGCTGTAGCCAGGGAAAAGAAGAGAATCCAAATATTTAATGAACCCATTCCGGCAAATGTTCCGGCGGCAAAAAGCAGCGAATCCCCCGGAAGGAATGGTGTCACGACCAGTCCAGTCTCGATAAAAATGACAAAAAAGAGGATCAAATAGGTGAGATTACCGGTATTCTGGATGATCATATCCAGATATTTGTTCATGTGCAGGATAAAGTCGATTGCCAGCTTGATAAATTCCATGATGATTGCTCCAGATTTTAGGTTAACAGTTCGATTTTACTACATTTGCGCTATATGGGTGTGTGTGCTTTGATTCCGAACAGGCAGGATTGCGTATTAATTACCTTACTGTATTTTCGAGTATCTCCCGTAAGCGGCGGATTTGTCCCGGGATTTGATGTTGATCCAGGTTGTATTCCAGTGTTACCGCCCAGGGATGGGTATCTTTCAAAACAGATTCAAGCAGGGCATAGTCATCATCCTCCAACATCTGATGGGAATCCACCAAACGACCTTCCCGCCATCCCGGACGATTGAGATGAATTTGGCGAACTTTTTCCAAAGGCAATTGAGAAATATATTCTTTGACCGGTAATTGCATGGCACTGGCTGTCACCTGTGCATGCGCGAGATCCAATAACAGGAAGGTGTTGGTATGTTCCAATACCCTGCGAATAAAATCCGGACGGCAGACGTATTCATAGGCTCCAGTCGGGTTATAGTCAAGATTTTCAATTAATACCGGCACCGGTAGAATTTCGACAAGTTGGTTTATGCATTGCACTGAGCGCTCAAAGACTATTGCTTCCGGTAATACCGGGGAAAGTGCCTGCATAGCTTCATCCCAAAAATCAACTTCGGCGCAGGAAAATCCGAGATGAAGACTAAACCAGGGGGAGGAAGCTAAATGCAATCGTTCAATGGTCAACGCACCGGCATTTTTATGTTCCAATCCATCCGGATGAACCAACGACCATTGATACAGGCTGTTATGCAATAGCATGGGCTTTTCGGGAAAGGCCGCCCGTGCATCTGCCAGAAAAGGACCGTGCACTTCCAGATAATCCAGATCAATTTCTGATTGATTCAGTAAATTGCGAACTGGAGCACAATCAGTCATACCTAGCTGGATCATGTCTGTGAGACCGAAATCATGGGAGTGCGATGTAAAGCCTGATATCCGAGCATGGCTAACTCCTCGCCGGGCAAAGAGGCTTCATCCGGCTTGTCGGATAACCCGAAAAGTAATGCGCCTTTTGTTTTACAAGCCAGTGCAAACTGTCGTACTTCCTCGGTGATACAGATGGTGTATTTTAATTGTTCATCGTTGAAGGTTGCTGGTGTGCGCATTGCCGTAACGGTGTTAAGATATTCCTGACGGCGAAAGGCTTTAAATGGCGTCGGATCACCGATTTGCAGGGAACGATAAAAATCTGCCTGTGTTTCCTGAATTGCTCGCGGAAAAGCCGGTTGACGCGCCTGAAGGATGTTTGCAAATGCCTCGAAGGATCGTAATGATCCGGAGCGAATTTGTTCAGATAGTTGATCGGGATTGATCACGCCTGCACTGGCTAGCAAACACAAATAGACCAGATAATCCTGATTATCGGTAGTGAAGGAATGAAATTCGATCTGGTTAAATAAATGGTAGGTTTTGTAAAAATTCTCAGAATTAAAATCATGTCCCAAAATGGCATGAACCACATCTTCGGCTGCCTGAGTACGGGCATGATCAATGGCTGTATCGTTGCGACCGCGTGCACCCAAGGATGTCTTATCCAGGTCAAAAACGACTGCACAATGTTCATTAATGTGAATATCGTGTTGTTGACAGACAGTTTCAAATGTTTGCAGGATTGACCAGCGATTTGCGTTATAAAGGGGAAATTCAAACCCCGGGTCCTTTTGGATATTGGCCGGTTGATCTTTCTCGTTGCCGATATAGGCGATACCATTCCAATTTCCTGCCTGGCAGATATTGATAAAAGCTGTGCCGTCGTTCATGCGCGTATCACCCACAAAGACCAGATCTTTGATGACAAGCCCGGGTTGATCCGAATGTATAGCTATTTGCAATAATTTAGCCACAATTTGCCCGTAAGCGCGTTCTGATTTTCTTGGAATACGATTCTCTGCAAGCCCAATTTGTTGTGCGATGGTTTGAAAACGAGGTAAGATCGGATCCTGAACATCCAGGTTCCTGTAAACAACCCGATCTCCAAGAAATTCCGCCAGACTGGAAAGTCCGTGTGTATTCATTAATCTAAAAATCCTTTCAGAGCCAGTAATTCCGCGTTCAAGATGGAACCGCCGGCCGCACCGCGCACAGTGTTATGAACTACACTGACCATACGCAAATCTAAAATATTACAGGGACGAATTCGTCCGACACTGACACTCATCCCGGCACCACTATCCCGGTCACGTCTGGGTTGAGGGCGGTTATTTTCATAGCGGACAATGATGGGCTGAGAAGGAGCGCTGGGCATTTGGTTTAATATATCTGGTCCGCGGAAGTTTTCTAATACGTTCATGGCATCCACAACGGAAGGCTTGTTTTTAAATTTGATAGAAAGTGCGATGGTGTGTCCGTCCACCACGCTGACACGGTTGGCATGGGCACTGATCTGGATGTTGGCATTAATACGCTGCCCCTGGACGATTTTTCCCAACAGGAGATTGGTCTCGGTTTGTATTTTTTCTTCCTCGCCCTGAATAAACGGAATGACATTATCCAGAATATCGAGAGATGGTAAACCCGGGTAGCCGGCACCAGAGATGGCTTGCATACTGCTGGCAAAGACTGCTTCGACACCAAAGGCGTCGTCCAGTGGTTTTAAAGTCATGGCAATCCCATTGGTGGTGCAATTGGGGCTGGTGACCGCCAGGCCTTTCCAACCCATTTGGCTGCGCTGATAGGGAATCATTGCCAGATGATCTGCATTAATTTCAGGGATGAGCAATGGGACACCAGGAGTCAGGCGTAAGGCGGATGCATTGGAACAAACCGCATAACCTGCCATCGCCAATTGTGGTTCAATTTCCTTTGCAATCGAAGCCGGTAAAGCAGAAAATGCCACTTTTCCGGGGAGATCCGTGTTGGCTGGGAGTAAGATCATCTCCCGAGCAGCAGCAGGCATGGAACCTGTCAGAACCCAGTTGCAAGCCTGTTCATAAGTCTTTCCGATATTGCGCTCCGAAGCTGAAAGCGCAACGATTTCAAAAAACGGGTGGTTTGCAAGCAGTTCAACAAATCGTTGACCAACCGCACCGGTTGCACCGAGAATGGATACTGGAATTCTTTTCATAGGATTACCTCTTTATTAATTTAACCACAGATAGACACAGATGAACACGGTTTTAAGAAATTCGAATTTTTGCCTTTGGATTAATGCATTCTAAATTTCATTAGCATTAATTTCTACAACTATAAAATTTTTCTTATCTGTGTATATCTGCGTTCATCTGTGGTTATAAAACGATTCTTTTGATTTCTATTTTTGGTTTGGCGAAGTTGATCAAAAGACACAGCCGGTAACCAGTTGCTTTTAAGTAATTAATACATTGTGCCTGGTGAACTTCCGTTATTGCATTAATTGTTTTCAATTCAATTATAATTTCTTTTTCAACCACAATATCAGCAAGGTAATCCCCCACCACAATTCCGTTATATAGCACCTTAAGGGGAAACTGCTGTTCAACATCCATACCTGCTTTTCGAAGTTCAATCGTCAGCGCATTCTCATAAACCTTTTCCAGAAAACCAGCGCCCAACGTATTGCTCACCGTAAAAGCACAACCAATTATTTTATTTGACAGCTCATTTAGTTTTTCTGGTATTTGTTTATACTGGCTTATTAATTCGTTGCTCATCCATTTTCCTCAGTACTATCCATTCATATCAATCATATTTGTGCTGATCTGCGTTTATCTGTGGTTCATC
>CAZPIM010000130.1:0-6529 GCA_964586385.1 uncultured Anaerolineaceae bacterium | reverse complement strand
CTTCACGGGCATAGGCAACTTTGATGGGTTTTGATAACGGTCCCTGCCCCTTGAACTCAAACAGATTTGGAGCGCCGGTCAGGACGATTAATTCTCCCGTGCCATCGTTTAAGCGGCACAATGTCAACCGGTCTGCATCCGGATGTGCCATCACTTCATCTATTTGAGCAACTACGAGCTTATCGGAAGCCCAACTCAAGCCATCAATCTTGAATTCGTGTTTCTCGGAATCCTGTGGCATCGGTAACCCGACCACATGAATACCGTCCACCTCCAACCCAACCATCGTCAAATTACGGGCAAGCTCCTGCAACGATAGATCTATTTCAATATAATCTTTTAACCAGGAAAGGGGTAATAGCATTTTGTCTTATCCTTTTTTTGTATATTATTCCTTAAGCGAATTGTTCCAGGAAACGAATATCATTTCCCCAGAAGTAACGGATGTCTTCAATTTTGTGTAAGAGCATGCTGATTCGTTCCGGTCCCATACCAGCGGCAAACCCGCTATAAATGGTGGGATCATAGCCGCCATTTTCCAGTACAACCGGATGCATCATCCCGCATCCCATGATTTCCAGCCATCCACTACCTTTACAAACCGAACAGCCTTTTCCACCACAGACGAAGCATTCAACATCCATCTCGGCGCTTGGTTCTGTAAACGGAAAATAAGACGGGCGTAAGCGGGTGCGAACTTCCATATTGAACAACCGACGAACAAATCCGTTGAGCGTGCCTTTCATATCGCCAAACGTGATGTTTTTTCCAACAGCAATCACTTCCAATTGGTTAAACTGAATTTCCGAGCGGGCGCTGATTTGCTCATAGCGATAACACATCCCGGGCAGGATTGCGCGTGTCGGTCCCGGAGCATTTTTGCGCATCGCATAAATTTGTCCCGGAGATGTATGGGTTTTTAGAACCAGACCATCACCTTCTACGTGGAAAGTATCCCACATGTCACGGGCGGGGTGATACGCCGGGATATTGAGTAATTCAAAATTAAATAAATCCGTTTCTACATCCCGGGATGGATAGACCTGAAATCCCATGTCTGCGAAAATGGCGCAGATGCGGCGCAGAACTTTGGTTTGTAAATGGTAACCGCCTTTTATGGGCTTTCTGCCCGGCAGGGTAACGTCAATCTTCTCATTTTGCAGTTTATTGGAAAGCGCCTTCTCTTTGACGATTTGTGATCGTTCTTCCAGAGCAGATTCCAGTGCTTGCTTGACCTGATTGGCAACCTGACCAACGATTGGTCTTAATTCTTTTGGGTGCCGACCGATAGTACTAAAAACCGTCATCACCGCAGATGTACGGCCTAAATAATCACGCCGCCAATTTTGCATCGTTTCTTCGTCTTCAATCACGCCCAGAGATATCAGCGCTGATTGCTGGGTTTGTTCCAGTTCCAAAATAATTGTTGGTTTATCTGACATAAAACCTCCTGCAAAAAATAAACCCGTCCCTCAAAAAAGGGACGGGGCAAAATCACCCGCGGTACCACCCACATTAGCCGAAAAGAAACGGCTCACTTAATCTGACGGCATTTCATTGCGATCAGACTGACCTGTAACGGGGACATTCCGGCTCAGACTACAAGTTGGATCACGTTCACCTGAGCAGCTCCGGAGGGAACTTCGAACGGGTTCTACCGGGATGGGGTTTCAGTCTGCGCCCCATCTTCCCTGGCGGTTTTCACCGTTTTACTTTCCTCCATCATCGCTGATATTCATATGAAGTACCCTTTATTATCTCAAAAAGGCATCACTTGTCAAGTACGTTTCTTTAAAAAATGGAAGTTAAAAGGCGGTAAAGCAACCAGGATAAACCGATATTCAGTGGGATGGTTAAAAACCAGGTCGCCAGGATGTTGCCGGCCACGCCCCAACGCACCATATTGATTCGTTGCGCAGACCCAACGCCTAAAATTGCGGAACTGACCACCTGCGTGGTGCTGACCGGCCCGCCAACCAGGGCTGCACCCAGAATGATGGCTGCCGAAGAAACCTGTGTAGCAAATCCATGCACCGGTTTGATCTTGTAAAAGCGACCGCCCAGCGTGCGGATCAAGCGCCAGCCACCGACGGCCGTACCAATCGAAATCGCCAACGAACTGACGACAATCACCCAAAAAGGAACAGAAAATTCAGTCAATGTACCGGAGACGACCAGGCCTAAAGCGATAATACCCATCGTTTTTTGTGCATCATTGGCGCCGTGGCTGAGCGCCAGCCCAATACCCGTGACGATCTGGGATTTTTTGAAAAATCCATTTACTTCCATGGTGGCATTTTTTGTCAGAAAGAACACCAGACGGGTGAACAAAAAGCCTACCACAAAACCCAAAACCGGCGAGACGAACAAAGCGATAATGACTTTAAGCAGTCCCCCAAATTGAATGGCTGCAAACCCGGCTTCAGCCATGACCGCTCCGATGATTCCGCCGATCAGTGCATGGGAAGAACTGGAAGGAATGCCAAAATACCAGGTAAACAGATTCCAAAAAATCGACACGGATAAAGCCGATATCAGCACCCACATGTCAATTGCACCCGGAGAAACAATATCTTCTCCAATCGTTTTGGCAACTGCCACCCCAAACAAAAATGGCCCAATAAATTCAGCTACCGCAGTCAGATATAATGCAACCCGGGGAGGCATGGCCCTGGAAAATATAATTGTCGCGACAATATTGCTGGAATCGTGAAAACCATTTAAAAAGTTAAATACTAACGCCAATGCAACCAGAATGTATAAATTGATCATAATCGAAAACTAACCCATTTTCATGATGACGTCTGAGATGACATTTGCTGCCCCATCGCCACGATCGGCAGCGTTGCTGAGATGGCGGTAAAGTTCCCTGATTTTCATCATTTCCACCACATGCTTCAAATCTTTGGCTTTGGCAAACAAGTCGGCAATTGCTTCGCGGTAAACCGTCTCAACCCGATTTTCCAGGCTTTTGGCACGCTGGGCATGGTCACTCGCCACGGTCAGATGATTATCCTGCAAACGTGAAACCGACAGATTGATTTCCACAGCCGCATCATGCAGCAAGGATGCCATTCGGAGCATGTATGAGTTTGGCTTGACATCCAGGATTTCCATTTCTTCCACGGTGGTGTTTACATAATCCAGAATATCATCAATTTCTCTGGAAAGAGCAAAAATATCTTCACGATCAAAGGGAGTAATGAACGTTCGCATCAATTCTTCAATCAGGATGCGGCGCACTTCATCGGCTTCTTTTTCTGTTGCTGCGATTTGTTTTGCCATCTCGCGATTTCGATTCTTAAAATAGATTTTTAAAAAGTCGAGGGCTTGAATGGTCAGTTCCGTTTGTCTGACCAATAAGGATAAAAATTTGTTGGGTTTACGTTTAAAGAGATCTTTAATTGACATTGCTCTTCCTCAGGAATTGAAAAAATGACAGGTGAATTTAGTAAACGACAATTTTAGCACAATAACCGGATTTATTAACAATTTGTTAATAAATTTGTGATTTTAAGGACTTATTGGCGTAAGAATTTGCAATATCACCTGTGAAAAGGAGATATGGTTTTTGAGATTTTTTCTCGAGGTTTCTCTTATTTCATTTATCGTCGTGATAGTATTCCAAACCCGGTATTTTTGCTTGCTTGCGGTTGGAATTGCGCGTGCCAGACCTACCTGTGGAAAATACCCCAACATTTCATTTGTATTGGCCATTGCTGCGATAATCCGGATAAAAATCCTTGCACCCTTTCGCCTCGGCTGGGTATCAGCTTACAGACACCGTAAACCCCCTGCAAGCCATTCACCGCGTAAACCTCTTCCTGAAAAAGGAACATCTTTACTTAACTTAACAAGGACATTTTAATTAACCGTTGACACCACTCAATCTATTTGAAATATGACAGGCTGGAATGAAAAACGGATATTTCAAAAGTGTCGGAGCGGTGTTCTTCGAAATTTTCAGCAAATGAATCGGATGGAACCAACTGTATGACCAACCTGTTTCTTTTGAATGAAAAACTGGAAATGGTTGTTGATCTTTAGAAATTATTCATTTTCTTGCCAAGATGTATCATTGGAATAACTTTATTTTTAAAAAACCGGTCAAGCGGCAGCCCAGCCATGCAAATCGGTATCCACGTCATCCAGGGAGAGAAGACGCATTCCCCGCATTTCCCAGTTTGTTTCCGCCGGATGCACTTGAGCAATATTCCGTGCATATTCAACCGCATTCTCATTCCAGCCTGCGCGTGAGAACCCCAGGAAGTATACTTGCCAGTTACCAGAAAGCGGCACGACCCTGGAGGCCTTTTTCTCAACCAACTCTTGCAAAATATTCACCTTTCCACGCTCTCTGGTCCATTTACACTCCCCCAGAATCAAATGCTTCTTCATCGTATTAATGCCGACCACATCGACCTGATGATCTTTCCCCCAATCGCTTTCGACATGGTCGGGGTAGACCGGTAGGATTCCACGGTTACTTGCCCGCATAGTCCATTCCCGGCAAATCTCTTCCCATGTGTATGTGCCAATGTAATCCACCATATGCTTTTGGAGTTCCTCCAGGGTATGCTCAATTTCTCCCATTTCCAATTGCGTCTGCCTGGACTGGATGAAACGGTAATAAAAACTTAAAAATGGATTGGTTATGACCTGGCGACCAGCTCTTGAGAAGGGGCCAGCCGTAGCCGGTAACTTTTTAACCACATAACCTGTACTTGCGAGATTGGAAAGATATTGGGAGAGATGAAGATTCGGGATGCCGGTAAAGCCTTCTATTTCTTTTGGTGTAACATATCCATTGGCAATGGCACGCAGGATGGCAATGTAATTGTTTGGGTCGCTGATGTAATCATTCAGAAGAATCCGGGGCTCATCTTTCAAGTTGCCGCCTGGAGACAACAATAGCCGTTTGATATTATCGGAAACAGATTTTTTCTGATCAATCAGCCGCCAGTAATGTGGAATGCCGCCAAAAACAGAATAGAGCATTACTCTTTCGGGGGCTGAATATCGTTCAAAATAAGCCTTTGTTATTCCAAAAGGAAGCGGCTTCAAATCCATTTTGGCAGTAGTTCTTCCATATAATGGAGCAGTTCCGGATAAAATTCCCCGGGTCATCATTCCAAGATGCGAACCGGAAAAACACAAGAAAATGTTGGTGTCTTCTAAAACAGAATCCCAGGCTCGTTGCAGATTACTGGCCAGGTTCGGGTCCACAGCCATCAGGTAGGTGAATTCATCTATGAATACGACCAATCTTTCCTGTTTGGCAAGTTCGCCAATCTGATTCCAAACCTGTCCCCAATTCGCAAATGTAAATGTGTCCGGTATGGGCAAGGAAGGGAACGCCTTTTTGTAGATGATCTGCGAAAACTGGCGCAACAACGATTCCTTTGAATCTTGTTCAGCCACGAAAAAGATCGGTTTGATTTTTCTGGTCGTGAGCCATTCGGTCAAAAGCCTGGTTTTTCCAACCCTGCGATGGCCATACAGAACCAGAAATTCTGATTTGCTACTGGCATAAAGCTCATCCAGCAGGTTTAATTCCGATGTTCTGCCTACAAACGATGAGGAATCAGACATAGCGAATCCCTTTTCATTGTAATTTAAATTATTATAACAGAAATTACAATGTGAAACGGTTGATTGCAAACATTCACCGGTTGTTTGGCGATGTCCTGTTGCATCCGGGAGCGGTATTCTCTTCCCTCAAAACCCATGTTAATCTGGCTTGAGCCCAGCTTGGAGCCTTGGTGAGATAGAGTCAATTTTGAATGGAACTGCTTATACTTTAATCACCTGATATGCAGCACGCATTAAACGGTCCCGAATGGCCATACCAACGCCGTCAGAACCAAAATCATGCATGAAAATGCAATTCACCATTTTTTCATCCATTGTGCGCAGGCCTGCATACAAGTTACTTGCGATTTGGTCCAGATCTTCAAGGGACCCGAGTGCTATTTTTTCGATTTGGGGAAACTCTTGTGTTATCCAACACAGATCTTCTTCCGCAACAATCGCCCCAATTTTAAGATTGTCATCAATCATCTTTTCAAATGAGTCAGCAAAAAGGGGTTTATATTTTTCCGGATCTGTGGAAAGGATGAAGAATAATTTTGCTTTCGGAGAATAATGCTTGTCCAACATACCGGGTGATAAAAATTCCGCATGATTTTCTTTATTGTTTTCCAAGATTCGGACATCACCCAAAAATTCTTTTATATCCTGCATGGATATACCGCCAGGGCGTAAAATCTGAGGAGGCCAGGTTGTGCAGTTCAGCACGGTTGATTCGACACCGATGGAAGTTGATCCGCCATCCAGAATGAGTGGGATTCTGCCATTGAGATCCTGCAGAACATGTTGTGCACTTGTCGGGCTGACCCCACTAAATTTATTGGCAGAAGGCGCGGCAACCGGCGTCTGGCTGGCGCGAATCAAAGCCAATGCAACCGGATGATTTGGTATCCGCACTGCCACTGTTTCCAGGTTGGCAGTCACGTTCATCGGAATTTTC
>CAZPIM010000129.1:0-6650 GCA_964586385.1 uncultured Anaerolineaceae bacterium | reverse complement strand
TATCCGCATGAAATGTCCGGTGGTCAGGCACAACGCGTTATGATTGCTATGGCCTTAGCCTTAAATCCACAAATTCTGATTGCTGATGAACCTACCACTGCTCTGGATGTGACCATTCAAGCCCAAATTCTTGATTTAATGCGAGGATTAAGAACAAAAATTAATACCGCTGTAATTTTGATCACCCATGATTTAGGTGTGATCGCTGAAATGGCAGATCGCGTTGCTGTTATGTATGCCGGACAAATTGTAGAAGAAACAGACGTAAACACAATTTTTGAAAATCCACTCCACCCATACACAGTAGGCTTGATTGCTTCTGTTCCCGTTCTGGGAGAGGTCAAAGCTTCTCTGGCAACCATACCGGGTAATGTTCCCAACTTGGTAAATTTACCAGCCGGTTGCCGATTTTCGTCTCGTTGTACAGCACGAGAGAAATACGGTTTAACGATCTGTAATGAAAAAAATCCGGATTTGATTAAGGTTGATAAAACACACACTGTTCGATGTTGGTTGTATCAAAATTTTGAAAACCACAAAGCACCCATCCAATATTAATGACAGTCAAAAGAGAGCAACATGGATATAAAGAAACCAGACGCACAAAATCTGATAGAAGTAAGAAATTTGGTGAAATATTACCCGGTTTATGGCGGTGTATTTAAACGGGTTGTGGCACAAGTAAAAGCGGTCGATGATGTAAGTTTTAATATCCGTAAAGGTGAAACACTTGGATTAGTAGGCGAATCCGGATGTGGAAAGACAACGGTTGGCCATACGATGTTAGGTTTGATTTCACCAACAAGTGGGTCCGTCATTTATAACGATGTGGATGTATTTGGTTTGGATCGAAAAGGCTTTAAAGCAATGCGCCGAAATCTTCAAATCGTCTTTCAGGATCCTTACGCTTCATTGGATCCACGTTTACCAATTGGCGAATCGATAGCGGAAGGTTTAAAAATTCACGACATCGGGACAAACCAGGAACGATTTGAGATGGTGCTGAAAGCATTGCGGAATGTTGGACTGGAAGATTACCACGCCACGCGTTACCCCCATGAATTTTCAGGTGGACAGCGTCAAAGAATTGGTATCGCTCGCGCCCTGGTAATGAATCCAAAATTCATCGTCCTGGATGAACCGGTCTCGGCACTTGATGTTTCTATTCAAGCTCAGGTGCTAAATATTCTCAAAGATTTGCAAAAAGAATTCGGATTAACTTATCTTTTTGTCGCCCACAACCTGGCAGTTGTAGAGCATATCTCTGACCGGGTGGCTGTGATGTATCTCGGAAAAATGGTTGAACAATCAAAAAGTGTCGAGCTTTTTAAATACCCATTACATCCATATACGCGCGCACTCATGTCTGCTATTCCGATCCCAAACCCGCGCATCAAACGGGAAAGAATGATACTCCAGGGTGACGTGCCCAGCCCATTAAATCCTCCGGCAGGATGTCGTTTTCACCCGCGCTGTCCGTTTGCTCAACCGCGTTGTTCGGTAGAAGAACCACAATTGCGTGAACTTAAACCGGATCACCTGGTCTCCTGCCACTTTGCTGAAGATTTCATCAATTAGCTGATTCGAGGGTCCTCAACATTGGAATAGTATCGTAAATTCAGTAGCTATTTCCTGCATTTTGGATTGATAGTCTTTTATAATTTCCTCGTATTTCCTCTTCATTCACATCTTTTAATGATTAGTTTTTTCAAATTTAGTCTTCCTTATTACCATATATTGTCCTGGAAATGTTCTATATTCATACTTGACACAGAACACTTGTTCGTGTATAGTATGAATATAGAATAAATATTCGATTATTAAGGAGTGCAAAGACTATGGCCAGGAAAAAGGAAGGATTAAGTGAGCGACATCGCAAGATTATGGAGTATTTAACCGAATTCATTGAAGAATATGGTTATTCACCCTCCATACGCGAAATAGGCGATGCAATAGATGTAAAATCGACATCTCTGGTAGATTATTATTTGAATCAACTGGAATTAAGAGGATACATCTCCCGTGAAGGCCGTATTTCTCGCAGTATCCGTGTCCTTGAACCTGTTCACTCTCCAGTAAAAATGATTGGAAAGCAGATTAGTACAGCCGTACAAACGGTCGGCGCAGCTATAGACAGCCTGATTTCCATACCGATGCGCGGTCGTATCGTTGCCAGCACTCCAATTCCAATGCCAGCTTCCGACTTTAATTATTACGATTCAGAAAGTGGAGTTGAAATTGCACGCAGCCTTTTACCCGGAAGAGAAAAAGTAAATGAGTTGTTTGCTTTAGAAGTTCAGGGTGACTCTATGATTGATGCAATGGTCAATGATGGTGATATCATCATTATGCGCCCTGCTCAACAAGCTTCCAATGGTGAAATGGTTGCTGTCTGGTTGGATGATAAAGATGAGACCACTCTTAAGTATTTTTATAAAGAAAATAATCGAATTAGATTACAACCTGCAAATCCAACCATGGATCCAATCTTTGTTGAAAATCCGAACGCTTTACGGATTATGGGTAAAGTTGTGATGGTGATTCGACAATATAAATCAACGATCCACTAATTTATCCATATCCACTTTTTCCCCCACTCCCAAATAAAAACCCTAAAGGCCATACCGACCTTTAGGGTTTTATTGTCTCAACTGAATAGACTAAGCAACGACAACTTCTGCGCCGGCTTCAATCAGTTTCTTCTTTGCATCTTCTGCTGCGTCTTTGGAAACAGCAGTTAATACTTTGGAATCAGCGGTTTCTGCCATGTTTTTGGCTTCGACGAGGCCTAAGTTGGTTAATTGGCGGATGACTTTGATGGTTTCAATTTTCTTTGGTCCGGCGTTCTTGAGAACAACATCGAACTCAGTTTTTTCTTCCACTTCTTCAACAACAGCGGCAGGACCAGCAACTGCAACAGCAGCTACAGGAGCAGCAGCGGAAACACCCCATTTTTCTTCAAGGGCTTTTACGAGGTCAGCAGCTTCCAAAACAGTAAGCTCGCTCAACAGTTCAACAATTTTAGCTAAATCAGCCATTTCAATTCACTCCTTACGTGATATTTTACAAATTATTTTTGAAAAAAGTATATTCCGATACATTCGTACCGGATTGAATAACGAACATTCTTATCCGGCAACGGTTGCTTTTTCGGAATAAGCCTTTACCACTGCAGCCAAACCACGAGCGGGTTCTGCAATTGTGCGAACTAACTTGCTTGCTGGTGCCATAATGGTACCTAACAATGTAGCACGCAAAACTGGCAATGGTGGTAATTCAGCCAATGCTTCAACTTGAGCTTTGGAGATTGATTTATTCCCAAGGTAACCACCCTTAATTTCAAAAACTTCAGATTTCTTAAAGGTCTCCTTGAGAACTTTCGCGAGTGAGGGGGGATCTGCAAACGCAAATGCTGCTAATGTTGTTCCTTCCAAACCCACCGGGGATTTAACACCGGTAGATTGGTAAACTTTGGTTAACAAAGTATTCTTAACAACATGTATTTCACTCCCGGTCTCGCGAACTTTGGTACGCAAAACATCAATTTCTTTCATATTCATTTTGTTGTATGAAACGAAGAAAACAGCCTGACTTTTTTGTGTCCATTGCTCATATTGAGCGATCATTACATTTTTATGCTTCTTGGTGAAAGCCAACGACAATCACCTCCTTCCTGTATTCAAAATAAAGAGTCTTTGCCATTCTTACCAAGGCAAAGACTCTATCAATCAAATACAAAGCAGGGTTGCTGCAATAAATCGATTTGTCTTCACCTCAGCGGGAATGATTAAGCCTGTTACCAGACTCCTGCTATCAACGGTGCTTCGCTATAGTATACCATAGCGTTTTTATTATTTTATTTAATGTTCAGTTATTACTCAGCAACTTTCAGGTTTTGGCTGGTAAGAGGATCAATTTTTATGCCAGGACCCATTGTTGTTGAGATTGTTATTCGTTTGATATAGTTGCCTTTTGCCCCGGATGGTTTTGCTTTCCGAACGGCTTCCATCAATGCAACCAGGTTTTCGTATAACTTATCCAATTCAAATGAAACTTTTCCGATTGGAGCATGAATATTTGCGGTCTTATCCAGACGGAATTCAACACGACCGGCTTTAGATTCTTGAATTACTCTGGGTAAATCTTCGGCGGGTACAACTGTTCCTGCTTTTGGATTCGGCATCAAACCACGAGGGCCAAGCACACGTCCTAAACGACCGGCTTTTCCCATCATGTCGGGTGTGGAGATCGCGACATCAAAATCGGTGAAACCGTCTTGAATTTTCTTGATCCATTCATCATCATCGGCGACATAGTCTGCGCCACCATCACGTGCTAATTGTGCACCTTCACCTTGTGCAAAAACCAAAACGCGAACTGTTTTGCCTAAGCCATGGGGAAGAACGACGACATCACGTACCTGTTGGTCAGCCTGACGTGGATCCAGACCAGTGCGCAGATGCATTTCAACTGTTCCATCAAATTTGGTAAAGGATAATTCCTTTGCCAATTTCAGTGCTTCTTTGGGATCGTAGAATATGGTTCGATCAACCTTTTCGAAAGCTGCCTTGAATTTTTTTCCTATTTTTGCCATTTTTTCTCCTCTGTGGTGCAAACGGGCAATTGTGTTACCCTCCCACTTATCTTTAGTCTACGACCGTGATACCCATATTTTTGGCTGTTCCAATAACTTGAGCGATCGCATCCTCAATTTCGACGGCGTTCATATCTTTGAACTTAATATCAGCAATTTCACGTACCTGGTCACGTGTGATCTTTCCGACTTTTTCCCGGTTAGGAACTGCGGAACCTTTTGGTACTCCAGCCGCTTTGCGAATAAGAACAGCTGTAGGAGGTGATTTCAACACAAAATTGAATGAACCATCCGTGTAAACGGTAATTTCTGCTGGAATGACTTCACCCATTTTGTTCTGGGTACGTGCATTGTATTCTTTGCAGAATGCCATAATGTTGACACCATGCGCAGCTAACGCAGGGCCGACAGGGGGTGCAGGATTTGCTTTTCCTCCTGTCAAAACTAATTTTACGATTGCTTTAAACTTTTTTGCCACTGATTTACTCCTTTGTGGTTTTGGCGGATGTTTTCATCCTCCCACTAAATTCAGACACCTGAAAAGATGTCAGTTTTACGATTTTTCGACTTGTAAAAAGTCCAATTCCACTGGCGTCTCTCGTCCAAAGAAATTAACCATGACTCGCACCTTCGTGCGCTCAACATCAATTTCTGAAACGGTACCACGGAAATCATTGAACGGACCATCGACAATACGCACCCGTTCACCAACTTTGAATGAAACCTTTACATGTGGTGCTTCTGCTTCCATGCGGCGAAGGATTTGGGAAACTTCATCTGTGCGTAATGGCGTTGGTTCATTACCCATTCCAACAAAACCGGTTACACCAGGGGTATTTCGGACAACATACCAGGATTCTTCTGTAAGGATCATGTTTACCAGAACGTATCCCGGAAAAACATGTCGTTCGACAGTACGTCTCTTACCATCTTTGACTTCAATTTCTTCCTGGGTGGGAATAACAACGTCAAAAATCATATCTTTCATACCCATTGATTCGATACGTTGTTCCAGATTATGACGAACTTTATTCTCATACCCGGAATAACAATGTATGACGTACCAATGAGGTTCACCATCTCGTAATTCCGCCTGCAGCTCTTTTTCTTCATCTGTGAGCGGTTTTGCGACCTGGTTTTGATCTTCGATTTTCTCTCCGGCTCCAGCCTTGAAGGTGCCTGATAATTGATCATCTTCTGGTGCAGCTTGTTGTTTTACTTTTTTTGCCATTTGTTTTCCTTACCAGGGCTGTCGTCGATTAGATTGACACCAACGCAGCAATAGCTCGTGAAAACACAAAATCCAGCAAACCCAATACCGCAGCCATGCTCAGGACGACCATTAAGACAATTTTCGTCAGACGCCAGGCTTCTTGTGGTGTTGGCCAGCTTACTTTGCGTAATTCACCAATGGTTGTCCGCCAAAATCGTGCAAGACGATTTGGTTTTTTCTTGGTTGTTGTTGCAACAGCTTTTTCAACCTTTTTTACTTTCTCGATACTTTTAGGCTTCTCGAGAACTTTTGGTTTTTCTATGCTTTTCGGCTTTGAAACGTTTTCTGTCAATTTTCTCTCCTTCTTTACACCCAAAACGCCGCCTTACAGGACGGCGCTGTCTGGATCTTCAGGCAGGCGAGGCAGGAGTTGAACCCACAACCCCCGGTTTTGGAGACCGGTGCTCTGCCAATTGAGCTACTCGCCTGAGTGACCATTGATCGTTAACCAAGTAATTTCGCCATTAACAATCAACAATCAATAAACTTACTTCGTTTCGCGGTGCTGAGTATGTTTGCGACAACGCGGACAATATTTTTTTAATTCCATACGACCTGGGTCATTGCGGCGATTTTTTTGCGATGTGTAATTTCGCTCTTTGCAATCACCACAAGCGAAGGTGATAACGGGTCGGATATCTTTCTTTGAGGCCATGTTTTTTTAAGAGGCGTAACTCTCGAAAAATCTGTCAGTTACGCCATTCTCCTTTGTTTAAAATTACGCCAGGATTTTGGTAATTACACCAGCGCCGACGGTCAGACCGCCCTCGCGGATTGCGAATT
>CAZPIM010000128.1:3826-6736 GCA_964586385.1 uncultured Anaerolineaceae bacterium | reverse complement strand
CAAAATTTACCAGTGAAGGAAAACCACCACTGATCGTTCATATCCATGGCGGACCGACCTCCCAGGCGGTTATGGTATATGACCCGGATATCAGTTATTTTACTTCGCGCGGTTATGGCTGGCTGGAGGTAAATTATCGCGGCAGCACCGGTTATGGTCATGCCTACGAAAGAATGTTACGCAAAAATTGGGGCAATTATGACGTTGAAGATGCAGTGCAGGGAGCCAGATCACTCGTTGCCAGGGGTCTGGTGAATGAAAAACAAATCATCATTATGGGTGGTAGTGCCGGCGGATATACGGTTTACAACTGCCTGATCCGTTACCCGGGTGTCTTTAAAGCAGGTGTCTGTCTTTATGGTGTCAGTAACCTCTTTACACTGGATATGGATTCCCATAAATTTGAAGCATTTTATAATGCCTCATTAATTGGATCGTTACCGGAGGCTGCCGGACGTTACCATGCCTGGTCGCCGGTTTTCCATGCCGAAAAAATCCAGGATGCGCTGGCAATCTTTCATGGGGCTGAAGATAAAGCCGTACCTCCCAATCAGGCGGATGAGATTATTTCAAAACTGAAGCAAAAGGGAACGCCATACCTCTATAAGCTCTATCCCGGTGAAGGTCATGGCTTTCGTAAAGAGGAAACCATCCTGGATTTTTATATGGAAGTCGAGCGCTTCTTACAACAGAACGCGCTTTTTGCCCCGGAATAGGATTTGGGACGAGTGACCACTAGAAGCTACAGTTACAACGGCTTGGAAGACCGGGTAAGTGAAACGGTCAACGAAGTCACTACGGATTATGTATTGGATCTGGCAAGCAGTTTGACGCAGGACTGCAGGCAAGTGCCCCGCAGGGGTATGGAGAATACAGCTACTTATACGAAAATGTGCGCTTAATGCAGAGCAATGCATCTGAGGAAAAGGATTAATTCCTGGGAGATGATTGGGTTCGGTGCTGCAGGTGGATGAACTCAAAAGCTCTAATTGAATGAGAAGTGATAAATGAGTTTTAAACATTCTACCTTTTTCTTTGACTATAAATCTTATAAAGATGAATTATCAAGTCTTTCTACGGAGCTTGATAAGGGAAATAATTCCCACCTTTCACTTTTAGTTCGAAACATTCGGGAAACCGTCGGGGATCCGGAGGATTGGATACTAAATAACAAAGGAACTTCAATTGGCAATATTGGTCTTGATCAAAAAAGTGAGTACAGAAATGGATTGATTGGTCATTGGTTGTTAATTGTTCTATCAAAATATCTAAGCCCGGCAAAATCGCTTTGGTATCGTTGGAATCGGTTATCTCTCCTTCTCCGAACTATAGAATGGAAAGAAGAGGATGTTAAGGCGGTGATTTTTGGAAATTCGATTGCAGCTTTAATTTCCACTGATTATGGAGTGTCCACTGGGACCAGTATCAAATGGTCTGATCCTTATTGGATGTGGATCAGGCCAGGACGTTCAATTTATAGCGGTTGGCTGCCCTTAAAAAGTATATCGCCATTAAAGAAAAGATTAACAATAGTTTTAAAAAATTTGATAGACAATGATGTGTCTTTTCCTGATCAGTTAAGTACACAGCAATTTACGAGAAAAGAAGTTGAAGACCTTCTTATCACAACAATTAGTAATTATGAAATTGCCGAAAACAAAAACTTGGGCTTATATTCAATTGTCTATCAAGAGGATTAATTCCTACTTTCAAAACTAATGTGAATGTAAAAATGGTGCAGCTTGGAGAGCTACCGTACCAGCCAGGGCGACAGTATCTACTTTCTAAAACGATCAAAATTCAAATCAGCACCTATAAGCTCTGTCCCGGCGAAGGTCATGGCTTCCGCAAAGAGGAAACCATCCTGGACTTTTACATGGAAGTCAAGCGCTTCTTACAAATGAATGTGCTTTTCGCCCCGGAATAGAATTTGGGTCGAGGCTAGGCAGAAAGATACTTTATTATTTGAGTGTCGGTACCATCAGAATAGCAAGTTGTCGATGAAATACATCGAACCTAACCCCGATAAACTTCTGCCTTAACTTTTTGCGCAATTTCCCTGTCCAGTTGTAACAGCGTTTCCATTGTCCTGGGGATGGCATCCTCCACGGGAATCAGCATCTTTTCCTTTTCCCGGCGCAGCTTGAACTCAACTGCACCTTCCTTCAGGGCTTTCTCGGCAACCGTGATCCGTAATGGAATGCCGATCAGGTCGGCGTCGTTGAATTTGATCCCGGCACTTTCTGAGCGTTCGTCATACAAAACATCGATCCGTGCGCGGATCAGATCCTGGTAGAGTTTTTCGGCAACTTTGAGCGGTTCGTCGGAATTCTTGCTGGGCAGGACAATCAGATGCACCTGGAATGGTGCAATACTGGCGGGCAAGATCAAGCCGTAATCATCGTGATATTGTTCCGCCACGCAGCCAAATAATCGCCCGACCCCAATCCCATAAGAACCCATGATGACCGGCTTTAATGCCCCATTCTCATCCTGGAATATACAGCCCATGGCGTCCGAATAGCGCGTCCCCAACTGGAAGATATTCCCAACCTCAATTCCGCGTTCCGAATAGAGCGGTTGACCACAGTTCGGGCAGGCATCGCCATCCCGGGCGGAAACCAGGTCACTGACGATGGCTCCACTGAAATCACGACCATAATTAACATTCATATAATGGGTATCCGATTTATTTGCTCCGGCCACCAGGTTGGGTGAACCCGGGATTAGGTCATCGACGACGATCAATCCTTTTTGCAAGCCAATCGGGGAGGCAAACCCGGGTACAGCTCCGATGGATTGAATCTCATCCTCGGTTGCGGGTCGCATTTCTTTGGCTTTGATGGCGTTGGTCAGTTTGGTCTCATTCAAATCCATATCCCCGCGCACAATGGCCATGACCACGCGCTG
>CAZPIM010000128.1:2152-3726 GCA_964586385.1 uncultured Anaerolineaceae bacterium | reverse complement strand
CGTGGAAGCTGTTTGTAGGAATGGATTTCCTTACGCACCAGATCTCCGACCGCTTCTTCATGCGTCATCGCCAGTACCATGTCACGATCATTTCTATCTTTAAAACGCGCCATTTCCGACCCGATTTGATACCAGCGTCCGCTTTCTTTCCAAAGGTCGGCTGGCAGTGTGACCGGCATACTCAATTCCTGTCCGCCAATTTTGTTCATTTCCTGGCGCAGAATATTTTCGATCCGGCTGATCACGCGTTTGCCCAGCGGCATGAGGGTGAAAATTCCGGTTGCCACCTGGCGAATATATCCGGCACGAATCAGGTATTGTGTTCCGGGCGTTTGTGCCTCACTGGGGGTTTCCCGCAAGGTCTGGTTGAAAAATTGTGACATGCGCATAGGTTAAATCTCCGTTTGACTTAGGGTTCGATCGATAAATAGATCCGTTTGTTGATCTTACCCTTGCTTTTATAGTCTGATATGTGAACTTTCCCGATTTCGGCAGTATTGTTGACATGCGTACCGCCATCTGCCTGCAGATCCAACCCGACGATTTCCACCGTGCGGATCTCGCTGATTTGGGGAGGAAGAAGGTTGATCTTGGTGCGGATCAGGTCCGGAATCTGAAAAGCTTCCTCGCGGGGTAATATTTTTACTTTGACGGGATGACCTTTTTGAATTTCCAGGTTGACGGTATCTTCGATGATCTGGACCAGGTCTTTGGAGAGATTTTCGAATTCAAAATCCATGCGTCCCTCCAGCGGGTCCATATTTCCGCCGGTCACCAACGCGCCGAAATCACGGAAGACTACGCCACACAAAACATGCATAGCGGTATGGGTGCGCATTAAGTTGTAACGGCGCTCCCAATCTATGGATCCCTTTACCCTGGTTCCGATGGTCGGTAGGGGATAGGCAGGATCAATTTCGTGCCAGACGTCCTGATCGGTTTTGCGAACACGTAAGACCGGGATTTTTTGTTGGTCAATTTCCAGCCAGCCCGTATCATGTGACTGTCCGCCACCACCGGGATAGAACGCGCTGCTGTCCAAAGAAACAGCATTAGTGGCCGGGTCAGCACGGGTAATGGTTGCATCGAATTCTTTCAGATAACTATCCGTTTGGTAGAGGTTCTTCGTCATTGGCGGTTCCTATACGTTGCGCTTTAAATTCAAAATGATGAAAAAAGTGTAACATATTTCGTTTAAGAAATCGAAAAAGTGGGATTTATTCCCAACCGACCGGTTCAACGTGAATATAGGCGCGATCCACGTCCGGTAAAGCTTCCAGCGCTTCGATGACCCGGTCGACGATGGCGTGTGATTCATTCAGAGTCAGGTTGCCATCCACGTTGATATGCATATCCAGGACAAGTTGCGGACCGACATATTCGGCCATTAAGTGATGAACATCCTGCACACCTTCCACCGATCGGGCAACATCCACAAATTCCTGACATTGTTCTGTGGTGGTTCCTGCCCCGGTTAAATACCCCAGGTTTTCACGCCCGGCGTCGAAGGCATTTTTAAAGATCCAGGCTGAAACGAGCAGACCTGCGATTGGATCCAAAAGCGGGTGGATAAA
>CAZPIM010000128.1:0-2052 GCA_964586385.1 uncultured Anaerolineaceae bacterium | reverse complement strand
GAAATGGAATTGGCTGCATCTGCAAACAGCGCCACGGATCCGGAAAGGTAGGCTACGATCGCTTTGGAAGAGGCTAATAAAATATTGCCGACCAGCGTAAAAATCATCGCTTTCCGGTACATTTTTTTCTGTTTTTCATTAATGGTTTGTTTACGAACCCATTGCATAAACTTGATTCCTGATTTGTGTATAAAAAAATCCCAAAGGTTGGTTCTCATATTGATGAGATTGCACCTTTGAGACTTATTTTTGGATCATTACATTTTGGCTGTGTGCACCGCCAATAATTGAACCTATTTTACCAGAAAATTGATTTCTGGTTACAGTGCACCGAAACAAAAAACAAATACCGGAGCCGGGTTTTCTTTATTTTTCTAACAGTGAATTGGTGAAAACCTGATTTACATCGATCGGTTTCATTGAATCATAGGTCACTAAAATATCCATCATGGCTTGCCACTGCTCTTCTGACTGCCAGCCGATGCCGTTTTGCTCTGTGATGTCTGAATGCAGGTCTTTTAATTCCGTTTGCAGCATAAAAAGCATATTATCGCGATCTGTCTCCGGACCGGCATACTTTAATACAAAATCAATGGCTTCTTCCGGGTTTTGTTCGGCATAAAGAATGCCTTTAATCGATGCCCGCAGGAATCGCTGCAGCAGGTCCGGGTCATTTTTTAAGGTCTCATCACTGGTGACATAGGTCAGTCCTAAGGTTGGGATGCCATAATCTTCGGCAGTCCAGAGGTCAATATCATATCCCCATTTCCCGATCATAAACGGTTCATTGGATTTATAGACAGGGTAGACATCCACTTTCCCTTCCGTTAATATACGCGGGTCAAAACCAACGTTGACGATCTCCATTTTGTCAATATTCGCCCCGGCTGCTTTGACCAGTGCAAATAATTCAGGAGGCGGGCTGCCTTTGAACCCGACCGTATGACCTTCCCAATCTTTTGGGCTGGTAAAGTTATTGGTGGCCAGGGCTGCAAATGCCTGTTGGCCATGCTGACCGATTAAGGCAATGCTGACCAAGGGTAAGCCGGGATCAGAACGTCGTTTTAATAAAATGGCGGCGTCCTGGGTGGTAACCTGAACTTTCCCCTCGGCAACGAATTGTAAATGCTGCCCGGAACCGGCTGAATGTTCGATGGTCACTTGCAAATTTTCTTCCGCAAAAAAACCTTTTTCCTGGGCGACATAAACACCCACAAAAGGCAAATTGGCTTGTGGTTTATAACCGGCCATAAATGTCATTTGTTTTAATTCTGGTTGAGGGCTTGGGGATAGGGCTGTGGTGCAACCTGAAGCGAAAAGCATAATAAAGAGAACGATTGTTGCAAACTTCTTTTGATTCATACTACCTCTAAGTAAAATTATGGGTTGAAATTTGTTGCCTGCCAGAAGACGACTTTTGTCTCCAGCCAGGAAATGAAACGAAAAATGAGCATTCCTGCAGTTGCCAGGATAAAAATTGCCCCAAAAAGGAAGGGGAGGTTTAGATTGGTATAAGCCAACCACATCACGCGCCCTAATCCACCGGAAGCACCCGTCCATTCAGCAACCACGGCACCAATTAGCGAAAGCGGCGCTGTGATTTTTAAAGCTGTAAATAAATAGGGAACGGCGGTTGGGACTCTTAAGAATTTGAAGATCTCAATCCGGGTCGAATTCCAGGAGCGAAATAAATCCATCAGCGCAGGGTCAACCCTTTGCATGCCGCTGATGATATTGACGAGCACCGGAAAGAAGGTTAGCAAAGCGGTGATGATTATTTTTGGCAATACTCCGAACCCGAGCCACAATGTCAATAGCGGTGCGATTGCAACCAGTGGGGTGGATTTGATAAAAATCGCCAGCGTCATTACACCATCTTCGAGACCGGGCAATAAAACCAGGATCGAAGCCAATAATATGCCAGCGATCACACCGATCATCAACCCGACGATTGCCTCTCCCAGGGTCACTAAACTCGCTTCCAGATACATGGTCGGGTTTTCAAATAATGTCTTTAAAACCCGGCTGGGTGCAGGTAAAAGGTAAACAGGT
>CAZPIM010000127.1:0-6838 GCA_964586385.1 uncultured Anaerolineaceae bacterium | reverse complement strand
TATTGTGTGCGGAAGTAATTATCCTTGTCGACACCACGTTTAAAATCAGTCAAATCATTAATCAGGTTGTTTGTCGCATGCGCGAAGATCAGACCTACTGTCAAAAGTAACCATCTACCCAAATCAAATGCACCGGCACGCCAGGCAAATAAACCGGCAATCGCTGCCGAAAAAAAAGTCATTAACAAAACAGCTGCCCGCGTGGAAATGAGCCAGCGTGAAATGATATCCAATTGATCCCATTCGACCTTATTGATTCGTGGGATAACTCTGAGTGCTTTTAACCACATACTTACATTCATTTGCCATCATCCTTATTGTAGAAATCAGACAAATTCTATCCAGTTACATCTCCAAATCCAAACAAATGTAGAGACTGAAGGGTAAAAAAAGGGATTCCGGTATAATTAAGGTATGAAACAATTATTTACTCAAATCAACCTTAAACTCCTATTAGGAGACTGGCTTACGCTTGCTCTTATCACAGGCATCGGCTTTCTCAGCCACAATCAACAATTTCAGATCGGGCGATTTCTGGCCACTGCAGTTCCTGTTTGTTTGGGTTGGCTAGTCACAGCCCTCTGGTTTGGGGTTCTTTCCAAAGGAGAGCGACCATTCCTGCGTGAATGGTGGAAAGTAGCCTATGCCATCGTACTAAGCACACCATTGGCAATTGTATTACGAGGACTGATATTAAACAGTTCCATTCAGGTTACTTTTGTGTTGGTTATGATTGCGATGAGCATGTTGGGATTGTGGGTGTGGCGATTTTTATGGACACAATTCTTTCAAAAACAATTGGAAAGTCAGATCGGGATTCAAATCAATTCTTAACCCACTTCTTTTCAATAAAAAACAAAAGAAATCCAACCAGACTAATCACACCTGCAATCACCAGACCGGTTCCTACACCCAGGGTTTTGGAAATAATCGGAGCGAGTAACGGTGCAACGATCAAAGAAAAATATTGAAGCATTTGTGCTGCTGCCACAAACGTTGCGCTTTGATCCGGTGGAACCCGGTTCATCAACTCGTCAAAAAACACAAGGTTGATCCCAGCCTGAAAAATACCATTCAGACCGGCAAAAACAACCACTGGCCAAACCTGATGACTGATACCTACCAAAATGGGATAAAGAGAACCGCCAAATGTGGCAGCCACCAGGACCATATGGGATCCACGACTACGCGTTTGACCCATCCAGATAAAATACCCCAAAATAACTGTTGTCGATGCGGCAATATTGATCAGCGCAATCCAAAAATCACTGGCATCCAAATTACGCACATAATAAATCGGTAACAAAGGATTTGCCAGAGCCGCACCGGATAAGAACACAAAACGCTTGATAACAAAGGAAACAAATGGTTTTTCACTAAAAATTAAACGAAAATATCCCTGGACTCTTTCATTAATGGATCGCTTTTCTTTCTCATAAACCAATACGTTTTCAGGAATGATAATACGACTTGAGAAGTAATAACTGATCAATCCACCGATGGAAAAAATTACAAACACAAGCTGGTAGTTTCTGGGGAAAGCCCACATTTCCAATAATCTACCGGCAATTAATGCTGAAACGGCATTGGTTAATCCCATTAATGACCAGCGATGACTCATTAATTCATATCGTCCTTGTGCACCGGACACTTTGTTCATCACCACCGAAAAGGTGATGTTCAAAACCGTCTGTGGGATGGTTGCAATTGCCCACAAACCCAGGATACCCAGAATTGCACCGACTTGCGGAAAGATCATCAGGATCACACCAGTTAAGCCATAACTGGATAGTACAGCCAGGCGCGATGCACTAAACCAGGGGATGATATTTCGTCGGGATTGCAGGAACTGACCAAGCGGAATTGCCAAAATCAGACCGGTAATTGCCGGCATGAATGTCAACATACTGACTTGAAATGTGTCTGCTCCTAACCGGGTTAATAACACCGGCAGGAACGGAGCGATCGAATTTCCTAAACCCACCCCAATCGCATCAATTTGCACATTACGAAAATTGGTACGGTTTATCCCCGGTGAATTTTGAGGGATATTAAACCAACGGTAAATTAGGCGATAGAAATGTCGGAAAAAATGGGGGACCATCATAATCTATTTGAATCAAAACTCATTCTAAGTTAAATTCTTTTTCAGGACGCCCGTTAATCATTTCATAATTATAGCGTACTACAGTTTCGCACTACGCTTACAATACTGTATTTTAATGAAAGCGAATCTATTCGCAATTAGAATGAACTTCATCATAAAATCGATCCTATGGATTTTGACATAAAGAAACACTGGTTTATAATGATAGAGTTCACAATTCATTACTAAAGATAGAACAATATGGATGAGATTGCACTTGCGCTTTCAGCACAACAAGGGGATTTGAACGCTTTCAATCGTTTAGTCCTGGAATATCAAGATTTAGCCTTTAACGTTGCGTATCGCATGCTCGCTGACGCAGACGCTGCTGCTGATGCGACCCAAAATGCATTCATTTCCGCATACCGGCATCTTGCTTCCTATCGGGGCGGTTCTTTTAAATCCTGGGTGATGCGTATCGTGACCAACACTTGTTACGATGAGTTACGCCGCCAGAAAAGAAGACCTACCACTCCCCTGGAACCGGTAAATGATGAAAACGAAGACGAAATCGAATCTCCGGAATGGATGAAAGACGACCATCCATCACCGGAAAGCATGCTTGAATCGAGCGAACTTGAAAATGCGATTCAAAGTTGTTTGCAGGAAATGAAAGAAGATTTTCGTTTAGTCGTCATCATGATTGATATTCAAGGGATGGACTACCAGGAAGTGTCGGATAATACCGGTTTTCCTTTGGGAACAATTAAGAGCAGATTAGCACGAGCGCGTGGAAAATTACGGGATTGTCTGCAATATTTTCGGGAACTTTTGCCAGCCAACTTCCGTCTTGATGGTGAGGGCAATTTATGAATAACAAATACTCACCACAAGATTGGCAATTAATATCCGCATACCTGGATGGGCAACTCAACCCTAAGGAAAAGACGCATTTGGAAGCGCGTTTACAAACTGAGGGCGACCTGCAACAGGCTTATTTGGATATGCGCCAAACAAAATTGCTCTTAAAAAGTGCCAAAAACATCAAGGCACCTCGCAATTTCACAATAACAGAAGCGCAAGCCCGTACTATAAAACCGGTCCGTACCTTTCGTTTTCTTCCAATCCTTTCGATCTCATCAGCTCTGGCGACAATTATGATGATATTTGCCATCTTTTTTGAAATTTCTTCCGGACCTGGATTAACTTCCTCTGTTGCGATGGAACCGGCTGCTGAATCCTTATCTATGCAGGCTGCACCACAAATGGATTCATCCCGCGAAGTGAGTAATCAACCAAATCCTTTGATCATCCAATGGGGCTCTGGTGCAACAGGTCTTGGTGGCGGTGGCGGTGGTGGCGATGCAACAAGTCTGGCAGTTGGTGGTGGTGCCCCGGATTATTCTGCAAAATCCGGTTCGGAATTACCCGGCATGGGCGGAGCAGACCCCGGTGCAATCAATACTGCACCATTACCTGAGACCCCGTCTGAACCAGCATTATCCGCTTCAGCAGTTGAGGAAGCAGAACCGATCGTTGGTACGGGACCAATCCTTGGTGTTCGCACTGAGGAAGAGGCAAAAATATATAACCAGGCAGTGATGGAAATATTGAGCGAACAGGCAGATGCTAATCAAGCAATGGCAAAGTCATCCATGCCTTTTCTGCGCTGGATACAAACTGGTTTGGCTCTGATTGCACTCATTACCGGTGGTATGGCTTTGTACATGTGGAGAAAATCAAAAGTTTGAATCATCACAGCAAAATCATCCAATTCTGTCCATATTGCGGAAACAAAACAGAAGAAAAAATTGTAAATCAAGAAAAACGCATCACATGTCCAAATTGTGAATGGGTTCATTATGAAGATCCAAAAGTTGCTGCCGCAGTTGTAATTCAACAAAATAATGAGATTTTATTAACCCGGCGTGTTTTTAATCCGCATAAAGGGTTATGGACTTTGCCGGCAGGTTTTGTGAATGCCTACGAAGACCCAAAATCCGCCGCATGTAGAGAATGTTTGGAAGAAACCGGACTGATTGTGAAAATAACAGGTCTGATTGATATCATTAGCGGGCGGGAACATCCGCGTGGCGCAGATATGATCATCGTTTATGCGGCAGAGGTGATTGGGGGAACATTGGCTGCAGGAGATGATGCAGACCAGGTGAATTTTTTTCCACTGGATCAATTACCCGAACTTGCCTTTCAAGCCACAAAACAGGTCATTCAGTTATTGAAAAATAATCGCAGCGAACCTCAATAATTGAAATTTCTTCATTGATATATTCCCCGATTCACTTTGTTCTAAATTTGCTATAATTAGAACAATCTTTCCGTGATTTGGAGAAAAGAATTGGCAAAAAAAAGTTACAGCCAAACCAAAAGCAAGTCTGCTCCCAGCAAAACCAGGACGTCCTCTAATTCTTCACGTGGAAGCAATAGTACAAGATCAACGAAATTGCCTTCAACAAAACGTTCCAGTCCGAGACGGTCCAAGTCTGGGATCAGTTGGAGAAAAATTTCCAATGAACGCAAATTAGACATTCTTGGCATCATCCTGGCTCTGGTTGGATTTCTCACGATCCTGAGCCTTTTATCAACACAACGCAGCCAGGTAACAGGTTGGTGGATTAGCTCCATTTCAAAAGTTGCCGGGTGGGGAACTTTCATTCTGCCATTTACCTTAATGGTCATTGGCGTTTGGTTAGTTTTGCGAAATATTGAAAAATTTCCTCCTTTATCGACAGAACGTATCGTAGGTGTTTCACTCCTTTATCTGAATATTTTAGCCTGGCTGCATGTTACCAGCAGCGGAGGCTGGGAGCTTGCTCAAGCTGGTAAAGGTGGTGGTTTTATTGGTGCATTTTTTGAACAAACCCTTGTAAGCGGATTGGGAAAAGCGGGGGCTATCATTGTATTGGTCGGATGGGCGTTAATTGCTCTGGGATTGTCGCTGGATATTTCCATTCCGGATTTATTCCGAAAGATACAAACGCTCATTTTACAGATCCGTGAGAATCGGCCAATAACAATCGCATCCGGACAAAGCTCCCAACCAAAAACGAGATTGAATCGCCCGGCATTATCGGAAAGTCTGGTTGAACCTGCTATCGTTGAACAAGGCTTCACCCCATTATCACGTTCTCCGCAGAGTAGCCATTCAGCAAACACAAAAAAAACACATGAGCCAATCAACGAACCAGTGCATAGCAACCAACCTGCCAATAAAATAAACACAGCACCGGCTTCTTCCACCGGCGCATTCCAACCCCCTTCTGTCACCCAGGGTGATAGTCCGGATAAATGGCATTTGCCGGATATTAAAACAATGCTCGACCCGGTTACTATCTCTGGCGTTGAAAGTTCTGCAGATAAACATCGCGCAAATATCATTGAAGAGACACTGGCGTCCTTTGGTGCACCCTCAAAAATAGTCGAAATCAAACGTGGACCAACGATCACACAGTTTGGCGTGGAACCTTTGTTTATTGAAACACGCGCCGGGCGTACCAGGGTGCGTGTAAGTAAGATCGCTAATCTGGCAGATGACCTGGCATTGGCACTGGCAGCTCCCAGAATTCGTATCCAGGCTCCTGTTCCGGGCCATAACTATGTCGGAATTGAAGTCCCCAATTCAGAATCGACCCGGGTAACCTTATTGGAAGTTTTAGAAAGCAAGAATTTCACCCGCAAGAAGTCTCCACTGCGGATTGCATTGGGAATGAACGTAGCAGGAGAACCGATTTCATCCGATCTAGCCGGTTTACCACATCTACTCATCGCCGGAACAACCGGTTCCGGAAAGTCGGTATGTGTTAATTCCATCTTGAGTTGCTTGCTCTTAAACAACACGCCTGCTGAATTAAGATTGATCATGGTGGATCCGAAACGGGTAGAACTGACAGGATACAATGGCATACCGCATCTTTTAGCGCCCGTTATCACAGATACAGAAAAAGTCGTGAATGCACTGCAGTGGATTCAAAGAGAAATGGATGCCCGTTATCACAGGTTCTCCCAGGTGGGTGCCCGAAATATTTTGGAATACAATAATAAACAAGACGATAAACTGCCGTATATTGTGGTCGTTATTGATGAATTAGCAGACTTAATGATGCTTGCTCCGGATGAAACGGAGCGCAGTTTGACAAGACTGGCGCAACTCGCCCGTGCTACCGGTATTCACCTCATACTGGCAACCCAACGGCCTTCCACAGACGTGGTCACCGGTTTAATTAAAGCGAATTTTCCTGCCAGAATAGCATTTGCCGTTGCATCCAATACGGACAGCCGGGTTATCCTTGACCAACCCGGGGCTGAACGCTTATTAGGACGTGGCGATATGCTTTTCCAGGCACCGGATGCGGCCGCACCGGTACGACTCCAGGGGGTCTTTATTACCGATCTGGAAATTTCGCGCACCGTTGAATACTGGAAAATGCAAGCCGCGAATATCAAAATTGAACAATCACCCTCAATGCATTCAACCATCGTCGAAAAATTACCCTCGGATGAATCACTAAAACAAGTAGCGCTTTTCGATGATGTTCCGGATAAAAACCAGGACCCCTTACTGAGTGAGGCAATTGACCTGGTCAGAAAAGAAGGACGGGCATCGATTACGATGCTACAAAGAAAACTTGGGGTTGGTTATACCCGTGCAGCCCGAATGGTCGATATGCTGGAAGATAAGGGGATCATCAGTCCCCCGATCGCCCAATCAAATGTGCGGGAGATATTGGATTATGG
>CAZPIM010000126.1:0-6870 GCA_964586385.1 uncultured Anaerolineaceae bacterium | reverse complement strand
CAAATCTTAGCTTTCATTGCAGTACAGATTCCGACACATGAACCTTCGAAATTCAATGAAGCTTTGCTCCATTCTTCAGCTTGAACAGGAAAATTAATATTAGATAAAAGCAATGAAAATAATATACTGACTGTTCCGAGTAAATAAAGACCACGATTAATATGTTTTAAAATTGTTTTTGTTTTTTGGTTCATTTTGACCTCTTGGATTGTTATTCTGTGCGAATTCTGTAGCCTATTTGATCAGATGCAATAATCACATCGCAATCTGAATTTATTTCATTTATTTTTTTTCTTATAAGATGAACTAAATACTTTATTCTGTTTTTCATGTTTACTTCGTAATACCCCCAAATTTCACTTGAGATTTGTTCATAATTGACAATATTGGGAATATTTTTAGCTAAAACCTCCATAAGTCTAAATTCTTTCGGTGAAAGTTGTACCTTTATTCCTTCAAAAAGAAATTCGCGTTTTGAAATGTTTATAACTAAATTTATTTCCGGGATAGATACTCCATCAAAGACAGGTTTGTATCTGGATCTTCGAATTACTGCATTGATACGAGCAATGATCTCGTCTCGGTGAAAGGGCTTTGTTATGTAATCATCGGATCCTTGATTGAGTAATTCCACAACCGTATCCTTGTTCGTTAATGCAGAAACGATAATCACAGGTGAGGTTGTTTTTGTTCGAATACGTGTTAAAATCTCCCTTCCATCCATTTCAGGCATCATCAAATCTAATAAAACAACATCTGGGTTCACACGATCAACCATTTCAATGGCATCAAACCCGGTTTTGGAACTTGCGACATCAAAATTTGCGAGAAGCAGGATACGTTTTAAGAGTTCAATTGTATCGATATCATCGTCGACAATAAGCACGCGCTTATTTCGTTTCAATGCTTCATCGAGATCAACACCTCGAACTTCAGTGTTCAGATTTGTGTAATTTGACATAATAAATAAAAACCGACCAAAAAATAAATTAGGCCGGTTTCGCTACTTTGCTCCACGTATGTGTCCGAAAATTCGGAATAGCGACCAAAATCACATACGAATCATTGCATCCTGTTTATGAAGTTAGTATCATCATAACGCATAATTAGGAATTGTCAACTAATTTATAACCAATCTATAACCAATTTTCAAACCAAATTGTTAATTATGTGTTTTCTAAAGATTACTTTGTTTTTATGACTTGATTTTGTAATATTCCAATTCCTTCTATTTCAATTTCGACAACATCACCGGGCGAAAGAATACCTACCCCTGCTGGAGTGCCAGTTAAAATTAAATCACCGGAGAAAAGAGTCATGACGCTGGATATAAATGCAACCAAATGAGAAACTGGAAAAATCATGTCTCTGGTTGAACTCATTTGTCGTACTTCTCCATTTACTTTACAGGTGATTAATGCGTCTACTGGATTCAAATCTGTATCGATCCAAGGACCAATTGGACAAAATGTATCAAAGCCTTTTGCCCTTGTCCATTGATCGTCGCGATTTTGAAGATCCCTCGCTGTGACATCATTTGCGATTGTAAATCCGAAAATAAACTCTTTTACCTGATCAGGATTTATCCATCTTCCTTCTCTACCGATTACGATCGCCAATTCAGCTTCATGTTCAATTTGACTTGATTGAGGGGGTAAAACGATGTTTTCGAATGGACCAACGACAGAACTCGGTGGTTTTAAAAATATTAATGGAATTTCTGGAACATTAACACCATGCTCAGTGGCATGGGCTAAGTAGTTTCGACCGACACATATAATTTTCCCGGGATGAATTGGAGCAAGTATTTTTACATCAGAAATATTTTTCGTTGCTTCTAATCTTCGAAATTCTCCAAAAATATCACCTTCAATTTTCCCCACTTTATCATCATAAACCCAACCATAATAGGTTTTTCCATTTTCCCAATATCTAATAAAGCGCATTTTTCCTCACCTGTAATATTAATTTAAAAAAACAAATTTTTTTGAAGGTTGTCGATTAATCGTTCAGGCATTATAATTCAATTGTTGTTCCGGGCGGGTAGCTCAGTTGGTTAGAGCACATGTTTTACACACATGAGGTCGCAGGTTCGAGCCCTGTCCCGCCCACTTTTCTTAAGAATCACAACCAGTCGGTTTGTGATTTTTTCTTTATTAAACGTGCAAAATTATTAAAACACTCCTTGCATACTTTGCACATAACCGGTTAATTCAACATACCCATATCCACTTACTTTTTTATCACCAATAATTCCAGAAAATTTGACCGCACCTTCCCAATAACGGAAAAAGAAATCATTTTCCTGCTGATTGATCATCGGTTCCACGATCAATTCCAAATCCAAATCCGTAATTTTAATCATCCACTTACTTGGATAAATATATCCATCACTTGTTTCCCACTCATCTAAAACGGTGATATCAATTTGTGAATAATCAAGATGTTTCGTTTTTGAATCTGAATTCACCAAAGTGCCACTCGAATTATCACTAATTGTGTTATCGTTTTGTCTTATTTGAAAAAGCATTAATTCCTGATCGTTATTTAATTGTAAAGAAAACCAATCCCAACCAATTTGATTCGCTCCCAGTGTATTGCTTCCAAATTCATGATCCATCCAACTTAAGCCTTTTACAGAGAAGACTTCCTTAGCAAGTCTAATTTCCCCTACTGTGGATAATCGGGTTTGACTAAAATAATATGAAGCATTACCTGGTTCATCGCCTTTAATACTCAAACCATTGCTTCCGTGAAAGATTGGTGTTTTTTGATCTGCCAAATTAAGATTAATTGAATAATCATCCGTAGAAGCAGTCAAAGTAAATTCGTTATCAGAAATTTGCACAACTTCCCAATCAAATAACCAAACACGAAACAGATTATCAGACTGAGCACCTGCCAAATCCAATGCTCCCCTCGCAATTTTTTCTTTTTGAAAATGATTTATGTTTTGAGTATCAGTTAATGTGAAATGGGCTAAGTATATTTGATTTGCAGCCCAATTAGAATTACGATTACTCAAATCATTTTGGGAAATACCTCTTCTGAAAAAGGTTAATTGGTATCCAAAATGCCTTCCGCTCTCATCGAATAAATTTCCGGTGTAGTACCACCATTCTGTCTGGAATTCTTCATGCTTTCCAAAATCTTTAGGAAAAATAAAATTCCGTTGTTCAATAGCCAGATTAAAGTTGGAATTTGGTTTTTCTAAAAATACAAATTCTGGTTGATTTGATTGCTTTTTCTCATTACTTAATAATGAGAATAAAAAAATCAAGAAAATAATTGCAAATAGATAAATTAATAATTTGAGTGCTTTTTTATTATTCATTTCGGATTATTTTTATTGTCTCCAAGCGATTTATTCTAATAATTGGAAAAATACCTGCAATTATTGCAGAGGCAATTGATAAGAGAAATGCCTGAATTATGTATATAAATTCAAAATGAAATTGAATAGTCCAACCAAATGATCTCAGATTGATTACATAAACTAAAATTAAGGAAATGACAATCCCGGTTGGAATTGCAAATAATCCAGCGAAAAATCCCATTAATCCAGTCTCAGTCATTAATAATTTCCAAAATTCCCTGTTTCGAACACCGATTGCTTTTAATATTCCAATTTCTTTTTTTCTATCCTCTAAAATTAATAGTACAGCTCCATATATTCCGATAATAGCAATAATCGTAGCGATGAACCGCAAAGCATTCGTTATCATAAAAGTTCGATCAAATACTGCTAGGGCATCATTTTGAAGTGTTTTATTATCGCGGATAATTAATTTTTGAGTTTGATCCAGATTTATCCTTTGCAATTCATTTACAATATTCGTGATATCTTTTTCCGGTTTTAGGTAAAGCGAAACTGCACTAACCGGATAGGAATCCCAGTATTTTAGATAGGTTTCTTTTGCCATGATCAGATGACCCTGGTTTGAAGCGTAATCAAAAAATATTCCTGCTACAGGAAATTCGACTGGACCACTCGGAGAAATAAGTTTAAGAGAATCACTCAAATCCAGGTTTAGTCGGTTTGACAATGGTTCAGAAAGAAGTATTGAACCATTTAGAAGAGAGGTCCAAATTTCATCCGGGATCAGATCAGTTTTTAGAAATAATCTCTCATATCCGATTTTTTCATTAGTAATGATGTCCATCTGGACATTTCCTTTTTCAGTCATCTGATTCAAGGTTGCGAGTGTGTTATAAGATTCGATTTCCGGATAATTTAGTAATTCAATCAAAACATCCGGGTCAATTTCTGCTGTTGATAGATTAGTAAATTGGTTTGGTACTGAAAGGTAAATTTCTCCAACCAGAGTTTCAGCAAGCCAGATTTCAACAGTATTTCGAAAACTTGCGATCATAATTGTCATTCCCATTGTGACGGACACTGCTACCATTAAGGAAGATATAGCAATGCCTGTTCTGGACAAAGATCGATATAACTCTCTTACTGCCATTCCAGGGAATAATCCAAAAATCTTCATAACCGGATTTGCTAATGTTGGTAAAAGATAATTTAAACTAACTGCTGTCAGTAGCGAAAAACCCACCACAACAAAAAAAGTTGCCAAAAAAGCCCACCACAAATTGTTTCGGAAAGTTGGAGAAAATAACAGAATGGATCCAATCAGGAAACATAATGCCATAATAAGAATCATTCGTTTTACAGAAAGTCTGGTTTTTGATTCCAAACCAGATCTCAACTCTGCATTTCTTGGTGTTACTCGGGTAGATTCAATTGCTGGAGGGATAGCAACCATTATGGTAGCAAAGACACCTAATAGAAGTCCTTTGATAAGACTAATTGGCGGAATTTCAACATCTTGAATGATTGTGGTGTAATAAAGATCATTTATTGTTTGCAAAATCAGATTTACTGTTTGGCGTCCTAATAGAATCCCTCCGATAATTCCGAATATCGTACCGATAATCGCAATTATTAAGGCTTCAAATAAAATTATCTTAAAAATATCCGAACGATAAAAACCAAAACCACGATAGACACCAATTAATTCCCGTCTTTGAATAACAGAAAATGTCATCGTGTTATAAATCAGGAACAATCCGACAACTAAAGCTAATAAACTTAGCGCTGTCAGGTTTAATTGGAAAGCAGCTACCATATTTTCTACCTGGTCTTTTTGGTCATTTCTGGAAATAAGGATCAAATCCCCAGGCAAAATTCGATTAATTTCCGATATTTGGTTACTATCTGATATAACAATGTCAATTTTGTCAATGAAACCTACCCGCCCCAAGATTTCCTGAGCAGTAGATATATCTGTGATCAGCAAACTGTTCAACGATCGCTTGATTAAGGGATCTTCATTTGAAATAACCCCAACGATTTTAAGAATATATTGCCTTCCTTCAAATTCGATTGAAATTGTTTCATTTATACTTACCTTGTAGATTTCAGCAGTTTCTTTAGAAATAATAATGCTCCCTTTTTCAGAAATTGCGTTGATCAATGGGAACATCACATTTGATTGATTTCCATATATGTTTCTAATACTAAAATCCATCAATGGGTCAATTCCAAACAAAAGCAAATTGTTATCCTGGAATGCAGCCACTTTCACAAATCCCTCTACGATTGGTGATGCATTTTCAAATTTGCTATCTTTTTTCATATCAACAACGAATTGCTCCGGAATTTTATTCGATGAAGAAATTATCTGATGTGTTGCAGTCCCTAAAAGATTTTGCACACTTAAATCTAAAGCATTCTTAGCTGTCTCATTTGAAAAATCAATTGCGACGACCACAGCTACACCTAATGTAATTCCCAGAATTAGCAAGAAAGTTTGTAGTCGTTTTCTGATTAAGTAACGCAAACTAAAACGGAATATTTTCATATTGAATGATTCATATTATTCAACATTAGGAACCAATACACCATTCATCAAACGAAACACCCGATCTGCAGATTTAGCTGCTTCCTGGCTATGGGTGACAAGAATCATATTATTGTGATTTTCTCTCGATAATCTGGTTAACAAATTCATTACATGAATAGCATTATTATCATCAAGATTTCCAGTTGGTTCATCTGCTAATATCAAACTAGGCTGATGAACAAGGGCACGAGCAATTGCCACCCTTTGTTGTTCACCACCAGATAATTTATCCGGGAATTCCTGCCGCCGATCGTACATGGAAATCTCATTTAGAAAAAATTCTGCCCTTTCATAATCCTTTTTGGAAGTACAATTTTTTAATTCCAAAGGCAAGCAAACATTTTCCCAAACAGATAATGTTGGTAATAAGTTGAAAAATTGAAAAATAAAACCAATTTCATTTCTTCTCAGAGTAGTTAATTCATAATCACCTAATTTTGAGATATCTTTATCAAACAGTAATATCGACCCTGAGGAAATCGAATCAATGCCCGAAATTAAATTCAACAGGGTACTTTTCCCGCTGCCACTCTTCCCAATAATGGCAATTATTTCTCCCTCATAAAAGCTTTGATTAATTTGATTCAAAACTATTCTTTTCTGGTTTACACCATCAATAAATACTTTTGATAAATTTCTTATTTCTAAAAATTTTTTTCGTTGTTCCAAAAGGTCCATTTTTCACTTTTTTTCTATTGATGGAGAAACATTGAAGTTTACCCAAATTAATATTGTTCTCCAAAATATTGTAAATTCTTAAGCTCAAAAGATGCTAATACGAATGATGGTATAATTGTAGCATTGGGGATGACAGGCTTCGACGGAGGAGGCTGATCCCAGACTGCAAGTCGAGAGGTACCGACCTCGTAAAATCAGTACAAAAAACAAGTGCCAATCGCACAAACACTTATGCGGCTATGCCCCTCGCTGCTTAGTGAGAGACTATAAGCAAAAGGAA
>CAZPIM010000125.1:0-6911 GCA_964586385.1 uncultured Anaerolineaceae bacterium | reverse complement strand
GGTAAAACAACTTCAACTTCGCGGGAACTTGGATAAGACTGGAAATAATTCATATAAAGACCGGGGCAATTACGTATATCGCCACCATGGTTCTCAAGATTACAAGGTCTGGTTTGGAGCCATTCTTTTTCTAACGTAGCCCCACACCAGGTTTTTACTTCATCTGCAGTGGGTAGACCTTCATGATCCACCATAAACCGGCAGGTAATTTCATCATCTTTCCAGCGCACCAACCACCACTCATGGGCAGTATATTCAACTGTGATTGTAGTCTTTCGAATATATTCTTCTTCAGGATCTTCATCCTGAGCGTGCACGTTGAATGATGATTGCCCTAATTGCATTATTAGTGGCAAAAACAGCGCTAAGACAAGAATGAATCTGTTGATCTTACGCAATTACGCTCCGGTTCTGGAGAAGAAACATTACTTTTGTGTTCAATAGTGTAGCATATTCCAATCGACTCTAGAATACGATTCGGGAAGATTAACCTAAAAAGGCTATCCTTCATTTCAATAATAAATCTTTTGTGCAATTACCATACCATAAACCAAATTTGAACCAAGTTTATGGATAACCCGGATTTGTCGTCGCAGTAGATTGCGGACCGGGATATCCGGCAGTTGTTGCTGTTGCATTCGGCCCCGGGTAACCTTCTACTGTTCTGGTTGGAGAAGTGACTGGCGTTATGGTTGGAGTTCTTGTAATGGTAGCGGTAAATGTCGGAGAAGCGGTATGGGTATTCGTTGGTGTAGGTGAGACAGTCAGTTCATACTCCAATGTTAAAATAATGTCAGAAGTTTGAACTGAAACAGTGGTGAAATCGATTGCTTCCTGAATTAATCGGATTAGCTGGTCCCCTCGTGGTAATAAGACAGTGGCTTTTACATCACCCGGGAGATCCCAGGTTGTAAACATATCAAAAGAAGGCTGGAAAAAACCAAATCGCTCAACCTGTCCCAATCGAATTGCTAAAGGAATATTTGACATCAAATCGGGCAAATTCAAATTACTTTGCACCACTGACTTGTACGTCCGATAAATATTTTCCAGATCACTCAGTTTTCCTCCACTGACCATACGCATAAACATGCGCCAAACAACCTGTTGTTGCCGTTCAGCCTGATCATGGATATCCCACCCATCGCGGAACTTGACATAACATAAGACATCGCCGCCCTGAAGGTGAACATTTCCCGCCGGAATACCACCACAATAATCAAAATAATCACGAAATACATCTACGTCCAAACCATTCAGTTCTTCCACAAACCAGGCAAAGTCATCTACATGGACAACTGCGTATTCATCGGGTCGAATTCCGATATTGTATTCAATCGTATCTGCCAACATAGGGAACTCACCGATCGCATAGGCGATATTAATTCTCTGCATCGTATATCCCGGTATATAAACAAACATTTCAGGAGGTAATGATACAAAGGCGACTTTTGCCAGGCGCGGATTGTAAAACACCAGCATGATGGCGTCTGTCCTGCTGATAAATGGGGATGGATTGTCGGTACCCAATAGAACTAGAAGTCTAGTCTCATCCGGGATCTGTAAACTGGTTATCGGATCAGGAATTGGCGTTACAGGATCAATTTTAGGAGTGGGATAAATTGACCGTGGTTGATGAAGTAATGGCGCTGTACTTTGGGGTAACTGGCTGGCCAATTGGCTTGTAGTAACACTTGGAGAAGGCGAAGCAAGTAAGGTAGACTCCCCACTTTTTGGGATTTGTGTTAAGGTACAACCGGCAATGAAACTCAGTAAAAGCATCAACCAAATGAAACCCAAGAAAAGATTCCTTTTTGTGGGCATTTTCATCTGAATATCCAAATCGGGTTTGATTGAATTCGTCATTACCAGCTTAATTGAACCTGAATATTTATTGGAGTCTCGAGAGTTTAGTCAAGTTTAATAGACAAGACCGTTGATTACAATCATTATGCCATTCTTTAATTATTTTCACCAAACGCTTTTAAACAGCATCTGGCGCGACTTGTTAAAGCGCGCCAGTTCATTTGGTCGGTGACCTGAGGGTAGTCACCGGGGTTCCCGAATTTAGATTGTCTTAATTGTAGGTTTAACTATTCATGGATACATCCGACAAGTGACGGGATTCGCATGAGCTTTTCGTCTACATCCTTCCCTATCCTTTTGACCAGTTTGAGAGGATCTCAATCGGAAGAAGTGGCTACCGGTTCACTTGATGCCAATCCATTCGGTTTCAGGTGGAATTTTTTCCAGACAATTGGAACGACCACCAGCAGGGCGATTGTTGGAAGAATAAATGGCAAACGGGGATTGAACGTCTCATACAAGAATGCGCCAATAAAAGGTGCCGGTAAGGCGATTACACCCACGCTGGTCGAAAACAGACCAAATGCGATACCGCGCAATTTTTCGGGAACAGCCTTGGAAATTAATGCACTGTAAGCCGGTCCGATTAATGCGTTTCCAACACCAAACATTGCCCAGGAAATTGCCATAGCATAAAAATTCCTTGCCAGAATGAATACTGCCATGGAGGCAGACAAAATTACCATACCACCCGCAATGGCAACACGCTCTCCTTTTTTATCCGACAACCAACCAGTGAAGGTCATTAATGCCATTGTGACGATTGAAGATATCGAATTGAGAATCCCAATTTGTGTATTGGTGATCCCTACCTCGTTTTGCATATAAATTGGTAAGAGCTGTCCAACCATATTGAAATTGATATCAATGATTCCATCCGAGACCAAAATCCATGTTGCCACGCCACCAGTCATTAATAGTGCAATCATGGCGGCAATACTGGTTTTGAGATTGCTCCAACTGGGTTTTACCACTTCTGATGGTTCCGGTGTAACAACCTTAAATTTTTGCTGCCTTTGACGCCCGGCAGATATTGCCATGCTTACCCGCAAGATTGTCGCCACAGTAAATATCGCGCCGGCCACCAAGAACAGGACGCGATATCCATAATGATCCGAAAGCCAACCTCCGAGCGGGGGACCAAATACGCCAACGACCGCAAAAACCGCATCTGAAAAACCATAAATTTTCCCGCGATTGTTCTCATCTGATTGTTCAGCAATAAATGCCCGATAACTTGGTGCAACAAAAGATCGACCGACCGCCCCGGTTGCCATTGCCAGAAGACCCCATTGCCAGCTTGGCGCAAACAGGAAAATAATAAACGTAAATAATCCAGCTACGCTGCCGATCGCCACGGCTTTTAATCGTCCGATTGAATCGGATAACCACCCGCCAAATATCTGAAATAATAAGGGTAAAATGGCAGAGATCGTGAAGAACAAACCAACTTGCCGAATATCAGCACCCAAGTGTGTTAGATACAATGGCAATAGCGGGTCGTACATCATTGCAGCCACATTGGCCAGGATCATGCCGCCCAGGAACCACTTAAGTGTCCGTGGAAATATTTTTCCTATGCTTTGTAAACGGTTCAATGCAATCACCTCGAAGATTGGTCAGATTTATACCAATTAATTTTGCTTGAAAAAGACGAATAACGCATCAGGTAAGTGGGGGATATTTTACCACCCGATTGGGTAGGAACAATGGTTTTCAAGCCAAAAAATGATCATCAAAAGCAGACCAAATTGGTTAAAAATCAATTAAAGGAAAAGTAAGAATTCTTTATTTATTGGTTATTAAAAAAATAAATCCAATTCTTTACCTTGGCGAATCAGAAGTTCCTGGTCAGAAAGAGACATGGGTTGATAATGCTGACATGCATTTAAAACCATTGGCAAAACAGTGATATCACCCGCTGTACAAATTCCACAGACTTCCTGAGAAAGCACAAAATCAATCCCTTTTTGTATCATCTCCGGGTCACTATATGGTTGGTACCAGGTGCTATGCGTCTGTGGTTGTTTCCCCCAGGGACCTTTGGCGATTGCTTTAATGACCATCATTCCCACATTACGTTGTTTACAAATGGAAATTAATTCTTCTGCTGCAGTTCTGTAATCATCACGCGCATATAAGGCAAAATTAATTGGAAATAACACCGTATCAAAATCAAATCGATTTAAAGCTTCAATAAATAGTCTGGGGGTTTGCATGCCATGACCGGTAATGCCGACAAATCGCGTCAAGCCTTCCTGTCTGGCTTTTACCAGCGTGTCAATCACGCCACCTTTTCGGGTTGCATCATCAAGATCAGCTTGATTTGTCACTGCATGAATTTGGTATAAGTCAAAGCTTTCCACCTGCAAACGTTGTAAAGATGCATGCAATTCCAACCAACTCCCGGGTTGTGTTCGTTCCATCGTTTTGCACCCCAGAAAAAAAAGATCTCTTTTTTCCTTAAGCCACGGACCTATCCGTTCTTCTGCGCCACCATACGACGGAGCGACATCAATATGGTTTACACCGGCAGCAAGGATTTGTTCCAGGACAGCGTCTGATTGCCCGGGTGTAACATCCCAAAAAGCTGCCCCGCCAAAAATAGCAATGCTGGATTGGTGCCCGGTTCGGCCAAACACGCGTTTTTCCATAGTGATTTCTCCAATAAAGTCGATTTATGATTGTTTTATGAATAGTATAAAGCAAACAGATCACCTTTCATACCACTGATCTCCATCCGCAAGAAAAAGATTAACAAACATATATTTAATACCGAACAAAGATTGAATTTTCAACCCTGAAAGCATAAGATAAAGAATAAAATACCAGTACGTCAAATCCCGGGAGAATTAAATGAAAGAACTGCGAATTGGACTCATAGGTTTTGGTTTTATCGGCAAAATTCATACGCTTGCGTATCAGAATTTGTTAATGAGTTTTAAAAATCCAAAAATTAAACCAAAACTGGTTGCGCTTTTGCGATCTCCACTCACAGCCCCGGGTGATGGTTTACCTTCTTCTATTTTCGAAACCGTGACCTCAAATCCGGAAAAGTTTTTTGAACAGAATTTGGATCTGATCGATATTTGCACACCGAATCACCTTCATTATTCACAGGTAGAAAAGTCATTAAAAACCGTTCGGGCAGTCTATTGTGAAAAACCGCTAGCAATGACCTATCCGGAATCGCTTCAATTAGCTCAGATGGCTGAGTCTTCCAGCGCAATCACACAGGTGGCATACATGATGCGATTTTCTCCGGCAATCCGGCAGATCAAACGATTATTAAGTGATGGAATGATTGGGGATTTGTATCATTATCGCGCATTTAAGTATCATGCCAGTTACCTGGATTCACAACGCCCGATCAGTTGGCGATTAAGGTCCGATCAATCCGGAGGTGGCGTTTTCATGGACCTCGGCAGCCATTTGGCAGATTTAAGCAGATATCTATTTGGTCCACCGCAACAAATCCGTGCCCAAATGCGCACTTTTATTCAACAACGTCCAGAGAAACCCGGAAGTGATCAATTACGTCGAGTGGATGTCGATGATTGGGCTCAATGCGTATTGGATTACGGATCAGGTGGAATGGGAGAAATTGAAGTTTCCCGTGTTGCTGCTGGAAGCGGAGAATTGACCGGAATTGATATCTTTGGCAGCAAAGGCTCGATTTCCTTTAAAAGCACGAATCCGGAGACTGCCACATATTATGATTTAAACCAAAATGCCTGGAATATAAGTGAGATATTTCCCGCACCGATTGGTCAGGAACGAATGATTGCAGATATTTGGCCGGAAAAGAAATACAGCCAGGGCGATATGGTCAATCGCCACATGGCAGCAATTTATGATTTGTTACTGAATATCAGTGAAAATAAAACCTGCCTGGTTGATTTTAAAGAGGCAGCCAAAAGTGAAGAAATCGTGGATGCTACCTACCGCTCTGCCCGTGATGGCGGGTCCTGGATCGGTATTACCAATCGCGATTGATGTCAGAAGCATTGCATTTGTCGATTTTTCGGCCTGAAAGTTTATTGAACTATTTTTTCAAGAATTTCTTCCAGTAAGATTTGTGTCTTGACCGAATCATAGGCATTCGTCTGAGGTTGTGAGCGCGAGTCTAAACAGTTGAAGAAATGCTTAATTTGCCCTAAAAATCCCCGCCCTTCTAAAGTCGTTTTCCATGAAGATGCATAAGTCTCATCCTGAATAATTTTAGCTTCAGGTTGCATGAAACGTATCTGTGAAAAAGCATCAATTTCGAGTGTTTGCTGACCACCGTATAAAGCATAATTTTCCTGCCAGGTGCCAGCTTGCAAATTCGTGCTGATCAATCCGATCCCGCCATTTTCTAATTGGATAATACTACTGGCCGACAATAAATGATCCACATCTCGTACTTGTGTGGTCGAAACAGCATGCCCTTCCCCACAATAGAAACGCAACAGGTCAATTTGATGGATGGTATCATCAATCAATTGTGAGCGTAAATCTTTATGATTGGCTTTCGATCGAAACTTGTTAAAGCTCGCCAGACTCACCGGTATGGAACCCCACATTTCTTTGGCGCGAATATGCAATGGGGCAAAACGGCGATTAAAACCAACCATTAAAATGCGGCCTTCCCGCTCAGCCAACTTTGCCAAAGATAATGTTTCCCAAACATCCAGTGTGGCTGGTTTTTCTGTAAACACATCGATCCCAACAGATAGAAGATTTTGAATGATCTCAAAATGGGTTTCCGAAGCAGTTAATACAAAAGCAGTATCCGGGTTTTCTTCAAGAACTTCATCCAGTGAAGTAAATCCTTTTTCCAAATGATATTGTGCAAGGATTCGTTGTAAAGTTGCTTCCGTGCGATTAAAAAGAATGACCTCAAGATCAGGATCGGTCGCCAGAATCGGTAAATACGCCTTTTGCGCAATATCTCCCAAACCGATGATTGCAATTTTTCGTTTTGGCATTTTTCTGCCTATCTCCCTCAGATCATGAAAAGGAAAACTTATTTAAATGCATTGTAAACGATTTTCATTTTTACA
>CAZPIM010000124.1:4437-7005 GCA_964586385.1 uncultured Anaerolineaceae bacterium | reverse complement strand
CTATTCAATGTTATACTCATAAAAGCAAAGTCCAGGGAGTGAGATAAATGAAGCGAGCCGTCAGCGTAAGTATCGGGTCTTCAAAACGTGACAAGCAAGTAACTTTTGATTTATTGGGGCAGACCATCGACCTGGAACGTATTGGTACAGATGGTGACATGAAAAAAGCCGCGCAACTTTATCGGGAACTGGATGGCAAGGTTTCCGCTCTGGGGGTGGGGGGAGCGGTTTTGGGACTTTTAGTCGACCAGGATTGGTATGATCTGCATAGTGTATTGCCACTAATTCGCGACGTAAAAATTACGCCCGTTGTGGATGGTACCGGTTTGAAAGACACACTCGAGCGCCAGGCAGCCAGTGTGGCAACACCTTTACTGAATGGTATGCCGAAACGTGTTTTTCAAATGAGTGCTGTAGATCGCTATGGGCTTTCGCGTGGGTTTGTTGATGATGGTTATGAATCGGTCTATGGTGATTTGATGTTTACGATCGGGCTACCTTTCGCAATTCGCAGTGACAAGGCGCTGAAACGGATTGCCAAGTTGATTGCGCCAACCATGGCACGGTTACCATTTCACTGGTTGTATCCTACCGGTGAAAAACAGGAAGTAAACACCCCAAAATTTCAGAAATACTTTGACTGGGCGACCGTTATTTCCGGTGACTGCCATTTTATCACCAAGTACATGCCGGCAAATTTATCCGGTAAGATTATTGTTACAAATACCACCACGCCGAAAGACCGTGAAATATTTAAATCAGCCGGGGTGAAATACCTAATAACCACAACCCCTATGTTGGACGGGCGTTCTTTTGGTACGAACATGATGGAAGCAGCCATTTTGAGTGCTCTGGATTGGAAAGAACCCGTTAATTATGGGAAGCCTGGCATTTATTTTAAAATGATGGCCGAAATGGTAAATAAATTGGACTTAAAACCGGTTTTGCAGGAGTTATAAGCATGGATGTCATTCTAACCGCAGGGGGAGTTCCCACCGAAGCCGATCCATTGTATGCCTTTACCCAGGGTCAGCCAAAAGCAATGTTAATGATAGAAGGCAAACCAATGATTCAGTGGGTATTGGATAGTCTTTCCCAGGCTAAGGGGATTGACCAGGTCGTTCTGGTAGGGCTGGATGAAAAATATCCGGTTTCCTATGCACGAAAATTATCCCGGCTGAAAGATCATGGCGATATGGTTTCCAATATGGTTGCTGCAGCAAAATTTTTATTGGAAAATGGTGCCTCGCATACCCAGGCTATTATCCTGGCTTCTGACGTGCCAGCCATTACTCCAGCCATGGTCGAGTGGATGGTTGCGCAACTGGATGGCTCAACCAGCGACATTACCTATACAGTTGTGACCCAGTCGGTAATGGAACAACGCTATCCGGAATCCAGACGATCTTACATAAAATTAAAAGACGTAACAGTTTGTGGTGGCGATATGAATGCCATCAATATCCATACCATCAACTATGACAATCCCATCTGGCGGGAGCTGGTGGAACAGCGCAAGAATGCACTCAAGCAAGCTGCATTAATCGGGTTTGATACGCTGTTTCTGTTGCTCATTCGCGCCGTCACGTTAAAGCAACTGGAAGCCCGCGTCTGTAAAAAATTGGGGATTAACGGAAAGCTGATTGTAAGTCCGTATGCTGAAACAGGAATGGATGTAGATAAACCATTTCAATTAAAAATAATTGAATCGGATTTTTTGGTCAATAACCGTTTGCAGTTTTAAAAATAATCGATCTCTTCAAGCACTAACTATTCCAGCGGGATAAGCTCCGGAAGCTTTTCTTTAAAAAGCTGCTCTGCCAGCGTTCTGAAATGATGCCCATAAATGGCCAGTGTGATAGCTTGTGGGAAAATGCTTGGCTTGCGAAACAACGCCCAAAAGAATAATTTCCAGTACTCCACACGTTCCACGCCTTTGATACCCAGTGAAACGATGGACCGGAACAAAGCACGCACATAATTCCAATCCAGGTAAATTTGCACTTTCGGCGGTTGAACGGTTTGTAAAAACAACTTTGCCCGTTGATAATACGCTTTTGGTGTGTATAAATAGGAGATCAATCTCTTATAACCGTTTTGCAAAAGGTGCAAATCCAGGCGCGGGATAATATTGGTTGAACCATCACCGTTATCCCCGGTCATTTCTCCCAACAAGCGGCCTTCTTTTTTCATCCGATCATATAGTTTGGTGCCAGCCGGAGCCTGTAAAAGACCGATCATAGCGGTGGTGATACCCGACTTCATGATGAAGTTAGCCTGTTTTTCGAAAATGGTCTCGTTGTCTGAATCAAAGCCAACAATGAATCCTCCCTGTACCTGCATACCTGCACGTTGAATTTTCTTTACGCTTTGCACCAGATCCCGGTTACGATTTTGTGTTTTGCTACATTCTGCCAGACTCTCTTCGTTCGGTGTTTCAATACCAACAAAGACTTCATTGAACCCGGCACGCACCATTAAGTCCATCAGTTCGTAATCATCGGAGAGATTAATAGATACTTCGGTATTAAACGGTACACCAACTTTTCCTTTGCGCCATTCGATCAA
>CAZPIM010000124.1:0-4337 GCA_964586385.1 uncultured Anaerolineaceae bacterium | reverse complement strand
TCGCCGATATGTAAATACGATCCACAGGCAGGCAGTGGATTTTGAAAAAAATCAATTTTCGATAACTTAACTAGCCGAGATAAATCCTAGGGTAGTTCCGGAAATAAGCTCATTGGCGCATAAAAGGCACCGACTAAGCCTACGCCAGTATGCGCTCCTAAAGCAGGGGCGACGGTTGAGTCCTTCAACCAATGGCATTTAAAGCGGTTATTAAGCAATTCTCGCAAACGATCTGTTCCTTCAGGGTTGGCTGTACTGCCAATCTGAACGCGAATATCGCTTCCTTCAGGAATGTCACGGGCGATCACATTAGCGATTCCTTCCAATGCGCGCCGAAATGTGGGGCTCTTACCGCGTTCGTAATATTTGCCATCGGTTTTGCTGACGCCGATCAGGGGTTTGATGTGTAATAGATTGGCTAGTAGACCCTTCATGTGGCTTATTCTGCCGCCGTGAATGAGGTATCTCAAGTCAGGAAGTGTATAAATTGTTTCGGTTGCAGCTCTTACTTTTGCTACAAGCTCAACGATTTTTTCCACCGGCCAGCCAGCTTTGACGGCTCGGGCGGCGGCTTCCACCTGCCAGCCTTGCGCACCGGAAAGCGTAAATGTATCGATGAAGGTAATGATTGCCTCCGGAACCATTTGAGCAGCCGTTTTTGCTGATTGAATGGTATTGCTCAAACCGGAAGATATGTGAATGGAAAGGATCGGGCCTTTAGGCGCTAACTGCCTGTAGAGTTCCACAAAGTCACCGGGTGAGGGCAATGATGTTACCGGAAGACTATCTGTTTTTGTGAGCAACTCATAAAATTCATCGGGCTGGATATCAACGCCACTGCGATACGTTTTGCCATCCAGATCGATGATTAAAGGTACCTGATGTACCTCAATGCCAATATCGGAAAAGACTCCTGGCGTGATGTCCATTCCACTGTCCGTAACAATATTCATATGTATTTCCCTCCCCAAGCAAGTTTTAATACAGTTCGGTAACTGGTCTGGCACTTGGTCCTTGTTGCATGCGGTCCTGACTTTGAAATGCCAGCTCACGGATATGGCTCATGATGGCTTTGGATACACCTTTTACATAATCATGATTTTCCACATCCCCACGGAAAGAAATTGGTCGCCCTACCGTTAAGTTGTAAGGTCCACGGAAATACCAGCGGCCTTCTTCTTCCTTGCCTTCAATGTGGCTGATGATCGAGTGTACGCGTTCGCGCAGCAGATGGATACCCACGGGTATGACAGGTGCTCCGCTCAACAAAGCCAGTCTGGCTGCCCCGGTGCGTGGTTCGCAAAAACCACCGTTACGGGGACTGAGTGCGCCTTCCGGAAAAATTACAATCGTTTCATTTTGTGCCAATCGTTGTAAGGCCTCATCCATCGCAGCTTTACCGTTACCGACAACGACCGGGATATGACCCGAGCGTCGCAGGTATTGACCAAAAAGTGGCACTTTAAAAAGTTTTTCGTTGATCAGGATAAAAACCTGATGATTTGCCATGGCTGCTACAAAAAAGGGATCGGTTGTGGAGGGATGATTTGCCGCGATGATTTTCGCGCCATTTGGAAGAGGTTGATGCCAATGAATGTTCATATTTAACATGGTGCTGGTATAGGTCTTCACTACTGGTCGCGAAAAGTTGTATAGAATTTGTTCGATCATAAATTTCCTTTTTGTAAGCGGTAATTTTGTTGCTCAGTATGGTGTTTAAGCGTTGCCACTTTCTACGATTTTGATCATAGTGTATTATCGTCGAAAGCGCATGGTGCACAAGGGCTATCACGGTAAGGAAAAAGACACATTTTTTATTCAAAAAAGCATGACGGTCATAGTGACCCTTGTGACCAGCATCATATTGCGATGATAATAACACTTACAAAAAAGGAAGTTACGGGGGGAATATATGAAGTTGTGAGCACTACAAACATGCCACTAGAAGCATTTACACGCTTGTGGTCTTAGGAACAACAGGGAAAATGTGGACTTCGGAGGGCAAGGGTTTCTCTTCCACCCAGGCACGGATAATATCTGCACATTTTTCCGGGGCATTGAGTGGCCAGTTATGTGATTGCGCCAATGAGAATTTACCTTCCAATTGCACTTCTCCAGCCTGCCCATTTTGGATGGCGCTTGCCAGCAAGCGCGCTGATTCTTTCATCACGCCATATTCTTTATGTCCAACCAATGCAAGCACGCGCCCTTGAAATTGATTCACACCGAAGGGTAGTCGAAAACTCTGATTGGCCAGCATGAGATTACTCCAGCTTTCCTGGCTGGTCATTTGAAAGTCCTGTTTGAATTTTTCATAGTACTGGTCCGGAATTCCAACGGAGGCATGCATATTCCAGCGAATATACCAATCGCTGTGCATAAATGGTTTGAGAAACCAGTTATAACTCCAGCGTAAAATTCCCGGCGTGAACCAGCGGGAGGAAGCCATCGGTTTTAACAAAGCGCCGCTTAAAATAGCCGATTCAACCTGATCAGGAGCACGTGCCAGCAGCGAGACACCCACCTGTGCGCCTTCCGATAGCCCAACGATAACGGCTTTCCGCCCGGGTACCTCAGATCGAATTAACGCAGTAATTTCATCGGCAGCCCGTTCCATACTGAAGGGTTTTACTTGTGCACTTCCGCCGTGTTGCGGTAAATCGGGGACCAGGCAGAAGTAATCCGCCTGAAGCAGCGTTACCACCGGATGCCAGCTCCAGGAACTGGATCCGCCACCGTGCAAAAAGACAATTGCTGGTAGATTTTTTTGACCAAACGTTTCAAATGCTAATTTTGTTGTCATTGGGACCTCGACTAAATGATGATTTTCTAAAGAGGAAGAACATAACAAAAGACTGCCTTCTTCCGGAAACGAACTTAAGCAACGTTCTCACTGCTGTTCATGAGAAGCTCATTGCAGGGTAAAGAACTGCTTGCAGTAGTCGGTCAAAAAAAGAATAAAAGGGACTTGTATATGATTGAAATATCCCTATGTATTTTACCTGAAAGAGCAAAAAATAAAGTAGCAACACAACGCTATCCAAAAAAAAAGTATTAACAAAGTGACCAATCTTTCCGTATAATAGTATTGAAAACCGAAAACTTACCTGCAAAAGACTGCCTGAGGAAAATATGACAGGAAGACTTTCGTTGAATAATCAGCTTATCAGCGCTCAGTGTCCTAAGTGTGGGGCATATCTGGATCTGGAGAATCGCAGCGCATTGGGTACCTGTGGCTTCTGTGCCACGGTAGTGCCAATCCGCTTCGCTTACGAATACGAAGATCCGCCTCCAGGAGAGACGAAGGGATACAAATTGTTTTGGGATGAGCAGCAGGTGGGCTATGAGCCACATTGGACGCGCCTGCAGGCGCTGGGAAATTTGCTTTGGAACACTACCCGTTATCCGCAAAAGTCGGTACGGGGAACACTGGACGGCGAAGCGTTGACTCTTCCGGAAACCTTGTTCCGTTTCCTCCCTCCGCAATCCGTTACTGTTCTGCCCTGCTTTTTCGTGCCACGGGGAGAGAATCCACCGGGCGATAAGCAGGTATTGCGCCTTCTGCAGCATCTGGAATTGGCACAGTCTCGCTATGCCGAAATTTTCAACGGTCAGGATACCTTCCGGATATCCGGCGAGCCGCCAAAAATAATTGCCTCTCCTTATGACCTGACTTTTTACCGGAATTTACAGAAACGAGAGGAACATCATATTTCCGGCTATGTGTTAAATGCATTAAATCACAATCGCTATAGTTGCCCATATATTTGTTTAACAGTGGTCCAGAACGATTCTGACCCTTTCCCTGGTAACGGTGGGCAGCCTTTTAATGGCGGATTTAATACAGGCGGCGGTTTTGTACTGACATCATCCTATGCGCTTAACCGCAGCCCCAATTTCCAATCTACACTGCAGCATGATTTGGCGCATGCCTTTGGACTTCCCCATGTCTCGGCGTACGGATACGACATGGAGCGCAGTCCGTCAATGATGTCCTATAACCGCGATCACGATAGTAAAGATTTCAAACCTTCCAACCGTCCTGGCACCTTCATTCCGGAGGACCGCCGGGGACTGGCTTTAAACCGCAGAGTTTTCCCCAAGCTTACTTTTGATCCAGCCCGCGATGTGCCGGATGGCTACCGGCTTGATTCACACATCGCCTATATTCCGAAAATGGAGATCTTTGGGCAGCCGCAGGGGATCATCGTTCGTACCACCTCGGGTGAATCCTATTCCAGCAAAGCTTCGAATGTAGTCCAGCACGTCATCCGCCCGAGTGTGAATGTGGGTATTTCGACCTATGATCAGGAAAGCATGTGGCATTCGGACCGCAG
>CAZPIM010000123.1:5056-7012 GCA_964586385.1 uncultured Anaerolineaceae bacterium | reverse complement strand
TGACATCGAGCATGAGAAACCTGGTTTTGTGTTTAAAGCCGATTTACAAATTCCAATTTATCTTCCCCCAGTTTAATGGACAACAAGTTAAGGAGACCATATAATCCAAAATGGAGGAAGGTCAATACAGAATCTTGTCTTTAGAAAACGCACCTAAAAACCATCCGCAAAAAAACCAGGTTTGAACGTAATCGCCATCTTTTTGGAAACTACTAAACCTGGTTTTAAGAGATAAAAACTATACCAAATCTTTTAATTTCTAAAACAATAGGTTCCAATACATCAGTGCCCATACCACAGCTAAAGCAGATAAGGTCAACAGATGATAATAAATCCGACTTTTCTTTGACCAGTATTTAAATACCCAGGCGAAAACGGAAAAGATCAGCATGACCACAGATAAAACTGCCAGAACTTTCGGGATTTGCAGCATTCCATTCAACGATGTTAGATTGTCAAAATAGATACTTGGAACCCCATATGCCGGGTTGATATTAGAAAAAATTCCAGCAAATCCAACCAGAAATACCAGCAGACCAACCCCAAATAGTACAGCCATGAATCGTCCAACAACGGCAGGGATTTTCAATTTATCTTTTTGTTTAATGCCGCGAATCAGTGCAAACGACCAGGAGATTAGGGTTATCAGAAAAAGTAAAGTACTGCCAATAAAAATCAGGGCATGCAAACCTAACGAATCGAACCAGGCACCTTTAATGAAAACAAATGGACTGCCTGTAAATAAATGAGGTTTCCCGCGCACTTCTTTTAACACCATGCGATTGGCAGGATCTTCGATATCGACCAGTAGCCCGGGTTCGGTTTCGACAAAACGATCCGTCTCACCAGCATAGGTAAATAAAACCTGGTTTTTATCATTTACCTGAACAGTAATCGGGTTGAGTCTGGTGATCAGTTTTTCCATGGTTGAGAAATTACTGCGGGAAAGGATATATGAACCTGCGTATGTTGTTGCCCGTCTGTCAAAATCGTTTGTAGAAGTTAACGATTGTTGTTCCTGTGGATAATAATGATCAAAAAACGAATTTATCACATTGCTGACCACTTTATAGCCATTGACAGCATTGGTGGAGATAAAAATGCCCACATTTTGTTCAGGAAGCAAACCAAGGTAGGAATGAAACAACATTGTGTCGCCGCCATGAGAAAGTACTTTTTGGCCATTGATCACATTGTAAAAGAAACCATAAGCCATGCCATCCAGGCGCGCATCCGGGCTATAAAGTGGACTATGCATCTGTAAGGCGGTCTCTTCTTTTAAAATTCTTTTTCCGTCATAGGTTCCATTTTGCAAATGAGCGATCATGAATTTTGCCATATCCAAACCGGAAGCGCTCAAAGCTCCGGCGGGTGTACCGACGACAAATTCATAATCACCTTTTAAATAACCGCCATTGACATAGTTATATCCCCCGGACATATTCTTTTCGAACGTTGGAGGTAAAGGCTGTTGAAAGGTGGCGTATTGCATTCCCAGAGGATCAAAAATGTTGACTTGCACATACGTTTCAAAATCCATTTCTGAAACCCGCTCGACGATGTAACCAGCCAGGGCGGTGCCATAATTGGAGTACGCCCCAATTTCTCCGGGAGGAAATACCCGTACAGGCAAACTGGTCTTCAGATATTCCTCCAACGACATAACGTCTTCGGATTTCAACTTGAATAATCCTTCACCGCGATCTTCAAACCCAGGTGTGTGTGTCATTAAATTCTTCAAAGTAATTGGATTCGCAAAAGTATTGGGGATTTTGAAATCCAAATAGGTATTGACGTCTTCATCCAATGAAAGCTTACCCTGTTCAACAAGCTGCATAACAGCTGTCCAGGTAAACAACTTGGAAACCGATCCGGGGCGGAAAAGCGTTGTTTCCGGATCAACCGGGATTTGCAAATCTACATCTGCGTAACCATATCCTTTGGAAAAGAGAATTT
>CAZPIM010000123.1:0-4956 GCA_964586385.1 uncultured Anaerolineaceae bacterium | reverse complement strand
ATATTCATCAAGGTAACCCCTTTCTCTTCATACAATTGAGTATACGAAAATTTCCTTATTTCGTTGCAGTTTTTGTTCATAGGAGAAGAATTTTTTTGATTCCCGGAATTCAAAAGTTTTACAAACTATCACTTGCCACCCAGGCTATTAAATAAAAGAAGACGGTTTTTCACCGTCTTCTGATGGATCGTATTATGAAATTATTTGCGTGTGCTGAATTTGAAAGGCATATAAAGCGGGCAAGTAGATATCAAACTGGTTGCCAGAAGAATACCGGCTATGACTAATAAAACAATACCCAAAGTCCCTGTCACTGCCCCGGTGAAATATAAAACAGCCAGAAAAACAGCTGCGATAGCGCGAAGGACACGATCCGTATTTCCCATATTCTTTTTCATTATTCTCTCCTTGGTTTCTAATCCGTAATTTAATAGATTAGATGCAGAGAAAAGGAAAAAGATACATTTCCAATTTTTCGCAAAAAAGCATTGGATCCGTTTCCGCTCAAGAGCCGTATCGTATTAAATTGCTATTAAATTGAATCATTGAAAAATATCACAAAGCATAATTTTGGCTGAGAATATAATTCTCTAATCCAAGGATTGTGGATTGTTGGCCGCTAATTACAGCCTTCACTACATCACCAATGGAAATAATTCCAACCAGTGCACCTTCTTCAATTACAGGCAAATGGCGAATGTGCTCGCGGGACATAAGTTGCATAACCTCATTAATGGAAGTCTTTACCGGCACTGCAATTACATCAACCGTCATCCACAGCGAAACTGGCTGATCCAACGGGCAAGTGCCTTTTTCTGCAATCTGCCAGGCAAAATCCCGTTCCGTGATGATTCCTTTAATCACTCCCTGGTCGATAACCAATAAAGATCCAACTTTATGCGCTTCCATCATTTTCAGCGCCGTCAATAATGTGTCTTTTGGGGCAACAGACCAAACATTCTTGCCTTTATGATCAAGGATATCTTTCACTGTATTCATTACACACTCCTGTTGGCTTAACAATCAAGGTTGAATAATTTTATTATAGTGAAAAATAAGAATAAAAAAAGGAATTTTTGTTTTGTGAAGTTCGTCACAAGAAATTAAGGATGCATAAATCCATAATTCTGAAGAATACTCTGACCGTCTTCTGATAGTACATAATCTAAAAATGCCTGTGCCAACGCGGTATTCTGGCTGGATTTCAACACGGCAATTGGATAAGTCGCAATCACATTCAGTTCCGTTGGTATTTCCATTACGTCTAATTCATTCTGTGCATCACCGGTTACATCTGTTAAATAGACAATCCCCGCATCAGCTTCGCCCAGCATAACTTTACTTACAACACTCTTTACAGTGTTTTCATACGAGACCACGTTTTTTAAGAATCCATCTTTAAAATCCACAGGCAGGTTAGTTGAAGTGTTATCAGTTTTTTCCAAAAACTCAAGCGTATATTTCCCTACCGGGACTTCTACCGCAGCAATCACAATTTTCAGACCCGGGTTGGATAAATCTGCCAGCACCTGAATATTTCCGGGATTGGATTTGGGATAAATAACGATTAATGCATTTTTTGCGAACACTTTACTTTTAGAAGAATCTACAAAGCCGCCCTCGTTGGCATCGCTCATATACTTTTGATTTGCACTGGCAAAAACATCTGCAGGAATGCCCTGTTCCAATTGCTGAAACAAAGTTTGAGATCCGGCAAAATTAAAAACCACCTGAATTTCAGGGTTTTCCGCTTCGAATTTCTTTCCAATTTCTGTAAATGATTCCGTCAATGAGGCTGCCGCCAGAACTGTTATAGTCTGCTTTTGTGATCCATTCGTGCCTTCACTGGGAAGGTAACCAGAAACACAGCCAATCAATAGAAAGGCAAACAAAAACAAGCTAATGAGTGCTTTCTTCAAATCCACCTCAATTTGGTTCTAAAAATGGCGAACGTGATTGTGTAATACACCTTTGACGATAATAATCGAAAGAAAGGAGATCAAAATCAGGATAACGGATAATACCAGCGCAATATTGATGTCGGTTTCAAAACCAAGATAAATTGCCAGGGGCATTGTCTGCGTTTTTCCAGGCAGGTTCCCGGCAAAAATGATAGTCGCTCCAAACTCACCCAGTGCTCTTGCCCAGGTCATCACTGCTCCACTTACAATCGAAGTCCAGGCTAAGGGTAAAATCACCAGTGAAAAAGTCTGCCAGCGATTCGCGCCGTCCAACTCGGCTGCCTGTCTCAACTCCGGATCTATCGCAGCCAACCCGATGGAAGCTGCTCTTACAAAAAGAGGTCCTGCCACGAACAACTGCGCCATAATCACCGCAGCACCTGTAAATGGAATGGTGATACCCAGATCAGCCAGCCAAACACCAACCAATCCATTGCGGCCAAATGCCATCAGAAGTGCGATACCTGCTACCGCTGGTGGAAGTACAGTGGGTAAATCAATTAAGGTATCTACAACACGGAAAAGTCCATCTTTTTTTCGGGAAAGAAGCACTGCTAGTGGTATCCCCAGCAATACCGCCAACAGTGTGCTGAGAAAAGCACTGCTAAAACTTACTCGTAATGCCTGTAAAATTTGAGCCTGGTTCACATATTCCAGTATTTTGGCTGGAGGGACGCGGGAGAAAAGTGCAATTAAAGGCAAAACAATAAACAACAGCATCGGGAAGGCAGTTAATCGCCAAAGATTGGAAAAATTCGGATTCCTGATTTTCTTTTCCGGGAATTTAATAGGTTTTAGCTGTTCTTTTTCGATCATAATCGATGTCATAATTTTCTCAGGAATTAACTACTCAATAATTGAATAGACACATTATAGCTCAAGAATCAACAGACGCAAAGTATTCTAAGCCATGTTCAAGGGAAAAAAAGACCTTCCCATAAGAATAACGGGGAGGTCTATATTCGTCATTATTGAACTATTACAGATGTATTTTAAAATTCTTACCGGATGCCGGGTTATTTCTTTCGGTTCACAGGTTTATTCTTTTTCTTATTCTTTTTCGCATCCATCTCGGAGCCAATATAAATACCCATTTTGGGTAAAATGCGGCGGTGGAGTAACAAAACCAGAGCTGTCAGGGCAAAGGCAATACCAAAAATTATTAAAGCGCTCCCCAATTCATTGAGCAGGCTTGGTTTAATGATCATAATGATTGCCAGGGTGAACATAAGCACACCACCAATCAATTTTAGAATGCGACCATGTTTTTCTTCCAGACGGGTGGCTTTTAATGTAATTACGGCGGTAATGAAAATGATCAATTCATCCAGCTGGTAGATGACCATATACAGGACCAACAACAAAACAAAATTTGTACCGGTAACATTTTGGGCAGACAACATGTTGGTCCACAGAACCGGAAAACCGGCCGTGCAGGAAAATTCCACCAGGGATACCCCTGCTGCAAGAACAATCGTTGCGCCAATCACCCCCCAAATCGATCCGGAGGAATCCAACACTTTACGCATTTTCTTAAAGATGCCGGGTTTCTTATCATCTGCAATGGTTAGGGAAACACCTTCTTTGTACCAGAAGTAATCCTTTATATTGATCACGGCGAAAACCAATGCCACGATTGCCACGACCACCTGAATCCAGGTCATGAAACTGACAACTGTCAAAAATGTGAAAAGTCCGGCGATGAACAGCGCGTAAACCAGGGCAGTAACGGCGATAAACACAAAACCGATAATCAAGACCCGCTTCCTTGAACCGGTGTGTAATGTAAGAGCTAGCAACATGGTCAGGACCCATATAGAACAGGGATTAACCCCATCCACCAGCGCTATTAATAAGGTCGCTACGGCTAAAGACTGGTGCTCCAAACTCACTTCACCAATCAGGGGTAGTTTAATGGTTTTTTGATCATTACTGGCTTGTGAAGGGGTTGTGGTCGCATTGGGGGTTGGAACAGGTGTGGCGTTTTCTGGTAATGGCTCAATGATACCGGCACCGGCATCAATACAACCAAAAGCCACACAGCGTTTGAGTTCTTCCTCAAACATGGGTTCCATATCTTCGATATAACCTTCCCAATATTTGTCCCCAATAAAGATAGTTGGAACACCACTCGGCTCGAAACCATACGCAGTTGCCATGGTTTGAAACTTTTGTTGGTTTTCCGGAATATACCAGACTTCATAAAACTTGAGTTCGATCTGAGGATATTTTTTTGCCATTTCTTCAAAAAATGGTTTAGCAACGGCACAATGAGGACAACCATCCCCCCAAAACATATACACAACTACAGGTTTTTCATCTTGTGCTTGCACAACCTGGACAGCCTGACCGGGAACGAAAGTTAATAATCCAATGAGTATGGCCAATGCAAAAAAGATCTGAATAATTTGCAAAAGATTTTTCTTGATAAGCTCTTTATTTTTCTGCATACCGCTCACCTATAATATGTCGTGAATTGATCTTGTGAAAAATGACACTATATTTTCTCATAATAGATAGATCATGTCAAAAATTCACAAATTCGATCTCAGTAAATTTATTTTTTTCCTGAAGATGTTTTTCTAAAAAAATTTCACAAATCAGAATTTATTTTAATGCGTTTTAGAATAAATACTGTCATTACTTCTTTGAATAATAATCCTGTTTTTTAGCAAACTGGTCAGGCTAAATCGTTAAGCAAGGCTGCTTTTTCTTTAATATTGATTGTGCCAACTTGTTTTTTAAAACTGGAAACATCAATTTTACGTAATAAAAACACGGAAACAGCCAGCATCATGGCTTCCAAAATAAACACGACCAGATATCCCGCAACCGGGTTGATTAAAAGGTTGGTAAACAGATCCCGAACCATCCCGCCCATCAAAGTGCCAATAAACCGGGATAAAGCATTCGCCACACCCCAGGCACCCATAAATAAACCTACCCGGGTGGTGGTCATATCCAACATTAATGATAAATTCGAAACCGAACTCGC
>CAZPIM010000122.1:0-7038 GCA_964586385.1 uncultured Anaerolineaceae bacterium | reverse complement strand
TCGGTATAACCCAGACTGTGGTTGAAAACATAATCAGACCAATCTGTTGTATTATGACAGCTCGAACATGCACCCGGCCAGTGTCCTGGCGGTGATTTATGGCAGGTGGAGCAGGTTAGTGAAGTGGATGAATGATCAAAATTGATCGAATACCATTCGGAAGTATTGTGGCAGTCAGAGCATTGTCCGGGATCATGTTTAGTGGGTGCGGAATGGCATTTCACACAATCCGTTAATCCGCTATGGTTAAAGTTCACCGGGTACCAGCCGCGGGTCGTATGGCAGTTCAGGCATTGGGAAACATAATGGTTGACCGGTTCGGTGTGGCATTCGGTACAAACTGTTAAACCAATGTGGTTGAAAGTGGCATTTCCCCAGGCAATTGTTGTGTGACAATTGGCACAAAGCCCATCATAATGATCGGTGCGATTTACGTGACAATTGTTGCAATTACTAAGGGCATGTTCAAAAGAACTATGCCAATTTGTTAGTGTGTGGCAGCTGATACAGTTGCTGCCAAAATGCCTGGCGGGTTCTGTGTGGCAGGAAGTACAATCAGAGGCTGCTTTGTGTTCAAATAAGACGGTTTCCCAATCGGATGTGACATGGCATTTCGAACATGTTCCAAGAAAATGATCTTTGGGGCGTTCATCCTCGTGGCAATTTTGACAGCTCTCATATTCGGTATGGTCTACCACAATATTTTCCCAGTTTTCAACATCGTTATGGCAATTGTTGCAACTTCCGGTATAGCTTGAATTATGTGGATTTTCAGCTGTATGGCAATCTTCACAGGCTAATTTTTGTAAACAGGTCGTTGATGTTGTTAGTTTTGAAATATTCAGATCCAAGCTTTCGCAACTGCTGTGTGCATAAAGATAATGATCGTATTCCGCCTCTTCCCAATCACTTGTGTCGGTATGACAGGTACCACAATCGCCGGGATAGTGTACTTCACGTTCCGGTTCGTTTGGTTTAACTTTAACCATCCAGCCTATCAATTGCGTATTTTCCTGAGATTCTTCTTCAACCAGTGGTAGATCATCGGCATGACAGGACTTGCATTCCCAAATGCCGGTGTGATCGTAATCAACCGGTTCCCAGTTGGCGATGCCGTGACAATCGGAACATTCCCCGTTTAAATGCTGTGGGTACGATGCGCTTTTAATCATATAAGCGGAAAAATCCTGTTTTTGTAAAACAGCCAATTCGTTTTGATAATCATGGCAGGTTTTACAGCTGGTGGAAGTATCAGCATAAAGCCCATCCGTATGGCACTCCAGACATTCCAGAAAAGCATGCCCACCAGTCAGAAGAAAATCGACATGATCGACATCTTTTCCCAAAAATGGAATGACTTGTGCCATCACTCCCGGTGGAATATTGGTATCGCTGGCACTCATCTGCTGTAGTTCCTGAGGTGTGGTAGCAGTTTGCAATGAAAGAATCTTGACCCGCAAGTCCACTAAAGATTGATCACTGATCGAATTTGAAACGCTGCTGATGACAATATCGGACCGGGCAAGCAGGTTTTGCGCCAGTAAATATAAATGTTCTGCATCTTCAAATGGAACTGCTTCAATACTCTGTAAAGCCTGGGTTAAGACATGATCAAACGCGCGAACCGCTAATTTCACCTGACTGGTTTTTTTGACCAATCCGATGTCGGCTAAACGCCGGTCAACCAGTTCAAAACTAAATGAAGCACGTTTTACTGGATCCCCGGTCAGATTAATGCGTGCCTGTTCGGCTGTGCTTTGCAAGGCAAAAAATGGATTGCCCGGGTGGAAAGGATACGTTTCAGCCAGGTAAAGCATTCCAGCCAAAAACAAAACCAGAATGGCATTAATGGCTACTAAAATGATGATTACTCTCCTCATATCACCCATCCTTCCTGGACATTCTCTCTATGTCCTTGTTGGGTTTCTAACGATTACCAGGTCCTTGAACAGGAAACTGGTTTGGATTTGGTACCGGTGTACTGGCATTATTGCCTCCGGTGCCATTACCACCTTGTCTTTCCTCCCCGCGATTTTGGGCGTTTCCACTGATTACGCCATTGGGGTGGCAAGAAAGACAATCTTGCATTTCCGGACCAGTATGGTCGGAAGGGTTGTTGTTGGCATTGTTTGACTGAACCATTAACCCTTGTTGTTCAGCCTGTTGATTCATTTGTGCCAGATTTAACTCCTCATCTTTATGGCAGGATCCACAATCACAGGCAGTGAATGTTTCGGTGTGACAGGTCTGGCAGTCATCTATTGGTTCGCCGCCATGTTGCAGCCCAAAAGCATGTTGTTTTAGTTGTGCCGGCACCCAGGCAATCGCAGAATGGCAGTTTTCACAGGTGGTGCCAAATACACCAGCGTGAACTTCCGGTTCTTCGTGGCAGGAATTGCAGGTAGAAGCTAAATCGACATACTGTTCTTTGTTATGGCATTGACTGCATTCCAGCTCGCGATGCCCACCTTGCAAAGAAAAGTAAGGCTCATGCACAAAACCGGTCAACATGCGATCCGAGCCGTCATGGCATTCGGCGCAGGCTTTTCCGAATTTCTCGATGTGGCTGGCAATATAATCATGATCATATCCGGAATGACATTCCACACAATCAATCGTTTCAATCAGATTCACATCCTGTGTGTGGCAGGATTCGCAGTTCATGCTGGAACCGTCATAATTGGTGACATGTTTTTCCAGACTGAACCCGGCCAATAAGTAGTGGTCCACATTGAGATAGGGCAAAAGAGTCAGGTCTGCATCCGCACCGTTATGTTCCGGGTGGCAATTCTGACATTTCGTCACACCGGGCAAGCGTCCATGCAGTGTGCTAATATCGGTACGGTCTGTTGCGATATCCATGTGGCAGTCCTGGCAGCGTGTGTCTTCGACACAATGAACTGGCGCATGACAGTGCGAACATTTCCGTTCCAGTTCGGCATGTGATGCTACACCGCCCAGCATACCACCTCCCATTTTGACATTGGATAATTCACCCGGGCTAAGCAGATAAGTCGCGTGGGTTACTTTAATAAGAATAAATCCAGCAGCGATAATAACCCCAAAAACAACACCCACGCGAAAAATCCACTTGCGGGCACTCCATATCATTTGGGGAATACCAAGCAGGATTTGGATTATTCGGGAACCGAAGTTCCGCAAGCGACTAAAGCGATGATTCATTTGCCCTCCTTGTCAGTCTCCAGTTCCATAGCCAGGTTGAGCAATTTGGATGTTTCCCACAAACTTGCTTGACCTTTCGGGCTCAGCCCTTCATCACGTAATCGCCCGGCTTCACCTTCCACGCCTGTTGGGTGACAGGTAGCACAAGCAGCGTAATCTGAAATGCCTTCTGCCAGGTGGGCAGTTTCCATTTCGGCAGCCTGGTGATTATCATGGCAGGCATAACAATCGTAGGTCACATAACTGTCCACATGACAGGTCTTGCAATCCACATCGCCTTCTCCACCATGATCGAGTAAAAATTCATGTTTGGTCAAAACGGCTGGTTTCCAGGTGATGGTGTTGTGGCATCGTGCGCAATTGATCCCAAAGGATCCGGCATGAATCGAGGGTTCTTCATGACAGGCAAAGCATTGGTGCGGATCATCCATGCCTTCCAACTCCAGGTAAGCTGTTTCGCTTTGGGGTTCACCGGTGACCGGAATCTGGAAACCTTGCTTGTAAGCCACATTGGAAACCTCTTCCCAATCGCCATGTTGAATTAGGGTAACGACTTCTTTGAGCTGGTAATCGTTTAAGTTACCACCTTCATCCACATGCCAGGCAGCCATGGCAGTACCGTGCGTAGCGCGGGCAATGGTGTCAAAGAGCATATCGCTTTGTGCCTCAGCCAAAGCTGGGTTATTGAGTGGCGGTAACATACCAACACCGGCCCCATCCACGCCATGGCAGGATGCACAGTTCTGGATATACACATTCATCCCTTCCACCATATACTGTTCACGAAGTTCCACTTCTGCATTTGCCATCCGATGGGTTTCCTGCATGGCATAAACCGGCAAGGCAATTACCAGGAGAACGAGCGCTACCAAACTGATCCAATACACTTTGTTCATGGTTTCACCTTTAGTTTTCGTAAACAACATCTTCCGGTTTGTATTTTTCCCGCATGATGATTTGAGAGGTATCCACCTTGACCATGCCATTTTCAACCGAGACCGGGAAAGTATCCAGCGCGCGGGTGACGATTTGATTTTGGAAATCGCCATTGGGGTCAAAACTGGCGGAATGACAGGGGCAGTAGAATTTTTCTTTTTCCGCCACCCATTTGACGGTACAGCCCAGGTGCGGGCAGCGCCGGTATACGGAAAGGAAACCACCATCCTTGTTGCGAACCAGGAAGAAGTTGCCTTCTTCATATTCAACCACAGATCCTTTGATAAATTCTTCCACTGCGCCCACGGTGATAATGCCGCCAAATTCACCTTCCAGGGTATGTGAACGCAGGAAGAGCAAACCAGCTCCTCCCAACTCGATAGCTGCAATTGCCCCAAACGTTTTCAAGGCACTTTGCAGGAAATTTCGACGGGTTATAGCGCCTTTTAAGGCATCCATCTTTTCAAATTTTGCTTTAATCTTTTTCATTTCAACAACCCTCCTTCCAATTTATAAGGGTAAAACCAGTGCCATATTGGCACCACGGAAGAATAAACCGATTGCCGTCAGTACGATAATTCCAACCACTGTAAAAGCGAACACACCTAATAATGCTTCACTATGATTGGCTTTTTTCTGTTCCAGGATGGAACTCTTGCGTAATCCGAAATAGATCAGCACAAAGACCGCCAGGGTCAGGATAAAGGGTAGAACCCCAATCGTGATCCAGGCAGGCAGGTTTGGCAACCAATCGGGGATGTCTACCCAGTATTGATCCAGGATCACAGCCAGTGGTACCAGATTAAGCCCGAGAATGGCACCCAGAAGTGCAGTTCGTTTGCCTACATCTGAACGGAAGTATTGCCCAATGTCTTTTTCATTTTTATCAACAAAAGGCGTAATCAGAATAGCGATTACGGCAGCTGCAACCAGACAGAGTGCTGAAAGTGGGTGCATGTGCAAAAGCAGTTCCTGCAATCCGACAAAGTACCAGGCGGCTTTGGCCGGGTTTGGGGATTGGAACGGATTGGCGATGGGTCCGAGTGGTGCAGGTTTCAACATCGAAAAAAGGATCACCAGCGTGATCACCAACAATGCGGCAGCCATTTCTATACCTACCAGATTGGGGATCGTAGAGAGCCGCTCAACCTTTTCATTATCTTTTCGGATAGGTTGTGATATACCGCCGTTTTTGCGCACTTTCCAGAAATGGTAGCCCATCAGCATGGCCATGACTGCAGGGATAAAAACTACATGCAGCGCATAAAAATTGTTTAATGCTACCTGCCCAACCTGCGGGCCACCCAGGAAGAAGTTGCGTAAAACTACGCCAACCACGGGAATATAGGCCATCAAATTGGTACTCACCGTAATTGCCCAGTAGGCTAACTGATCCCACGGTAAGAGATATCCGGTGAAATTGGATGCCAGTGCCAGGATAAAGAGCACCACGCCGATGATCCAGTTGGTGGAACGTCCCTGTTTGTATGATGCGGTCACAAACACGCGGATCAAATGTAGGAAGGTCGTAATGACCAAAAGATTTGCTGACCAGTGATGTACACCACGTAGAAGAGAACCAAACATAATCTTGGTCTCAATTTCCTGAATGCTGATGTAGGCGTAATCCACCCGGGCATCGTAGCGGAACATCAAAAGAATGCCAGTCAACCCAAGCATCAACGCCAGCAGGGCAGAAATACCGCCCAAGCCCCAGGTGTAGGTAAAGCGTAATGCGGGCATGGGTACTGCCGCAGGATGCAGGTGTAAAACCAGGTTATTAGCCACCTGCAGAATTCCGCGATTGCGCTCTTCTTTTTTAGGTTTCGTGGTGGTAAAAAGTTTCTGCCACCGGTTGATTTGTGCATGTTTTTCCATAGGTGTACCTCACCTTATTTTTCTTCATTGACCTGTCATCAACATGGGTAAAAATGTGTTGTAAATGATGACTTCACCGACCTGCAAACCCAGATAAAGACTGGCCTGCCCCATAACGATGCGTTCATCGCGTTTGTAAAGCGGGGCACCTACCAGCAGGTCATTGCTGCCGTCATCATCCACATCGCCAGCATTTGCGATCGAAAACCCAAAGTCGGCATCTGCCTTGTTCCCGCCGCCGGTCCATTTTGGGGTCGTTTCCAATCCGATCGGACTGCCGCGAAAGGCAAAGACCATGCCTTCCAGGGATTGGTCATCCGTGTAATGATGTGCACCAACTGCCACATCATCAAAACCATCCAGGTTGACATCTCCCAGCCCGGCAACCGAAATGCCGAAACCAGAATAGATTTGATCGCTGCTGACTTTCCATTCGGCTGCGGATTTCATTCCGGAACTGCTGTTTGTGAACAGGTAAGCTGCACCTATGTCGACCAAATCTTCGTCGTAGCCCCTAGCTCCGACGATCAGGTCGAGATAGCCATCTCCGTTCACATCTCCGGCACCATCCACCGCACTGCCAAATTGCTCGTTGTGTTGTGTACCGCTGGCTGACCAAAACGGGATGGAACTCAACCCCAACGGGCTGTCCATTCCAGAAAAGATCCAGACCATGCCAGCGTCTGTTTTTCCGTCATAATCATAGGTTGGTGCACTGATGAGGACATCTGCCAGGAGATCACCATTGATATCCCCGATGCCTGCCAGTGCGTAACCCGCCTGTGCCCCTGCCTGATTGCTCTCAAAGATCCAGGCAGGTTCCGAACTAAGCCCGGAGCCGGATCCGAACAAAACAACGGCTGCACCTTCATTGGATTGACCGTTCCGGTAAATATTGGCCCCAATCAGGACGTCCTCGAACCCATCCCCGTGAACATCCCCCACACCGCTCACCGCCTAACCGAACCGCGAATCCTTGGTTGGGCTGACAAAGCACCAATCCGCCCGGTCCCGCAAACCCCCGGGTGAACACTAATACAG
>CAZPIM010000121.1:3481-7059 GCA_964586385.1 uncultured Anaerolineaceae bacterium | reverse complement strand
GGTGTCGTTTTATCAAGCCAATCCATGACAAAGGCTCGTTTTCCTATTACAGGGAAAAGTTTTTCAGCAATTTTACGACGGCTCTCTGAGAGTTGAGGTAAATCATCCGAAATTAATATGGAACCGCCAGTAATCGCAATCGCAGTCGCGAGTGATTGAACCTCTGCAAGAGAAAGATTAGTTTTGTCTCTAATCAATAGGCAATCCGGATCATTGATCCATAAGCGACCATGTTGTTCTGCGCGAGCAATGATGTTTTGTATTGAATTCCGCGCACTCGGCATGTGTGGTTCTCTTTTGAACGGGAATGAAATATTAAAATACTTTGGCGTCCAATCTCCACTTACATCAGCTCCAATGCGATTGGCATCGACGATGCCAACAACCGATCCCAATGGTGCACCGCAACCTAATAAAAAAGTGTCTTGTCCAACTTTTTCGCGAATTGCAAGCATCGCATTTCGAAGTATCTGAGCTCTTGTCAAAGAACGGTCAAATCGAAGACCTTTTAAAGCGCCTGCATATAAAAAGTCTAATTTAAGGTAAGGGAATCCCCATTTTTTAGATGCTGTCTCAACGACTTCAAGGGCATAATCAAGCGCACCAGGGACCGTCAAATCAAGTGCTTGGGTAAATGTGTTCCAAATAAAACCGGCATTGACAGGTTGTTTGTTTGGGTTTCTTAATATCTTGTCCGGGTTGGATATTGCATAATCACTATTTGGATGAAGTATAAACGGAGCAAGCCACAAACCTGGCGTAAGTCCGTTTTTCTTAATTTCCTCTGCCAGAGGTTGCACACCGTTTGGGAAACCCTTTCGAAATGCCAGCCAATCACCGACTTCTTTTTCAAATCCATCATCAATTTGAACAAGATCCAAAGGCATTCTTTTTTGGAACTTTAAAATATTTTCCAAATTATTTATGATCTTCTTTTCGGAAATATCCTGATAAAAGTGATACCAGGAACACCAACCGGATGGCGAAGATTGTTGCAGTGCAACCTGATTTTCAATCATGACTGCCTGGTAAAAGGGAGCAAATGGATCCGGCTGATCTATATAATTTGCAAAAATGATTGCCCAATCCGTTTCCATAGAATAGCTGGGAGCAAGAGTCGTTTGGTCTCCGTTTGCCCAAATGCGTATTTTAGGGCGATCTTGAATATCTACTTCTATACTTCCAAAATGTTTTTTTTGCGAAAGAAATCCTAATAAACACGCAGTTCTAGCGCTCCTGTCAGCCAGCACGCCAAAAAAATCACTGGTGAAATGGCCTTGTTGACGAAATATTGGTGTGCCAGGATTTTGAACTAATACATCCTGAAAAAATTTTAAGCGCGTTTGCCTTTGAATTTGGTCTTCACGGTAAGTCCCTGAAAATGACCAGGATTGCCACCCATTTGAAAAGAACGAATATGCAGGTTTGGAGGATTCGTTCCCGGAAAAATAATAGCTCTTTTCAGGATTTCGATTCCCTCCAATATTGAGCATTTCGATGGAGTCAACTACTATTTGTTCACTGGATTGATTTTCAAGTGTTAATTTCCACATAAAAATTGGTTGTTCATCACAAATTGCAAAAATTGCGCGAATGACCACCCCTTCATCTTCAAAAAATATAGAAAACTCTAATTGTCTTAACTTTCCATGGGGGGAGTCGGATGTCGTTTTCATTAATTGGAAAGATTGCCAGTTTGATTTAAGTAGTCTGATATTTCTTTTGTTCTTTTGAATATTTACTTCGAGTGTCGCACCCTCAAATGAAGGAAATCCGATGCGATTTGCTTTCAAAGAAAAAATTCCAGATTCAGGAAAAACACTTAAGAGAAAATAATTATTTTGTAATTGATAATCTGGCATGGTGTCTCCAATTTTGTGATGTATTGATTCTACATTGATTAATACGCAATGTGCAAATTTTTTAGAAAAAAGTATGTGATTATGGAGATTTGAAGAAAAAATAAACCATTGGCAAAAAATACAGAACTGGACTATGATTCAAAAAATTCCTTCAAGGAGATCCATTTTGGAAAAAAGGAAAAAGAAAAACATTTTCTTAGGGTTGGCTTTAATTTGTTTTATCAGTGCCTTATTCCTGGGATTCATGAATTATCTCACAGCGCAAAAGCAGACCTGCGTTTTTCCGAATGACTTAAAAATCGGTCAGATTCCAGTTGGTGGACTTACTCCGACAACTGCTCAGGCAAAAATAAATCAGATATATAAAAGCCCAATCACACTTTTGGTTGGAGATTCGGCTATTGCCTTTTTTCCAGAAGATTTTATTGATCAAAACAATCTGGATTTAGTAATGGAAAAAGTCTCTCAACCATGTGCTCAATTTACTCCCTGGAATAAATTCTGGAAATCCATTTGGAACAAACAAGTAGAAGGATTTGAGTCAGAAAATCTTGACATTGAAATTGATGAAGAAAGTCTTCATCAATATATCAACAACCAAATTATAAATCGATATACTGAAGCTGCTTTACCTGCGTTAGCGCTACCTGGTACGACCCAATTCACAACTGGAAAAAGTGGAACCACAATTGACGTTGATGCACTTTTGGCTTCGCTAAAAGAAGAAATCCAAATACCCGAAGGAAAAGTAATCGAAATTCCCTTTATTGCCATCAATAATGATGCGCCGGATATTTCTCAAATTGATTATTTATTGAACGATCAGATTAGAAATGCAAATTTTGATGGGATTGTTGAGGTTTATCTTAAGAATTTGAATTCAGGTGATATTCTTCAATTTGCTACACAAAATGGAAATACTGTTCCTGCTGATATTGCTTTTACTGCAGCAAGCACCATGAAAATACCGATCATGGTTTCTTCTCTAAAACGTGAAGGTTGGCCAATCGATGATTTGGTTTCCGGGTGGCTGGAGAGGATGATCATTTATTCTGAAAATGATCCGGCTGATAGATTAATGGAAAGGGTCAATCCAGTTCGTGGTCCATTAGTCGTTACAGATGATCTTCAGGAACTTGGGCTTCAAAATTCATTTATCTCAGGATACTTCTATTTAGGTGCACCATTATTGGAGATGGTTTCAACACCTTCCAATTCCAGGACAGATATAAATTTGAATCCCGATCTTTATAACCAGACAACTACATCAGATATAGGTAATTTATTAAGTGAAATCTATGATTGTGCTTTGAATGGTAATGGAAAGCTGGTACAGAATTCCGCTCATGCCCTGGATGCAGAAAAATGTAATTTAATGATCGAAATTCTCTCACAAAATCAAATAGGAGCATTAATAGAGGCCGGCTTGCCTGAGAGTACGCAAATTGCCCACAAACATGGATGGAGTGAAGAATCGGATGGTTTACTTCATACAGTGAGTGATGTTGCGATTATTTTTGGACCGGAGAGTGATTTTGTTCTTTCCATCTTCGTTTATTCCCCGAATCAATTGTTATTTGATGATGCAAATTATTTAATCGCTAAATTGGCGCAAACAGTATTTAATGGATTAAATCCCAACCATCAGTTAACCTGGCTATTTTCTGAAAATTGATCGAAATATTTCGTATTAAGACCCAATAATGATATAAGTTA
>CAZPIM010000121.1:0-3381 GCA_964586385.1 uncultured Anaerolineaceae bacterium | reverse complement strand
TCCGGATTGACAGCGTTTTCCAAATAAGGTTCGAACATTCGGATTTCAAAATGCAAATGCGAACCAAGTGCAGCGCCGCTAGCTCCAACTTTACCTATTTGTTGTCCAATACGTACGAAATCATCCTTTTCAACAAACCGCTCAGATAAATGAGCATAAAGTGTAAAAAAAGTAGCGCCTGTTTTTCCATCTATATGTTCCAAAACGATTAAATTACCATAATAATTCTTCAGCCTTCCCCATTGCATGTCGAAATCATTCCCAGAAAAAATCACCTTTCCATCCTGGGCCGCTAAAACAGGCGTACCTTCAGAATTATAAAATTCGACACCTTCATGTGCTATTGTTTCTCCTGCCAGTAAAGAACCAAATGGGTAAGATCGATCCACCTCTTGTTGATAACCAACTGGGATTGGCAACCCAACAAACGGCATAATTGGATAAACGGATTGTGAATCGATGAATACGAAAGGGGTTCCTGCAGGTGTATTTGTTTCTGTAATTGGTTCTGGTTTTTCCATTGTTTGGATAATGCTTGTCGGGACAGGATTGGGTGTCTGTGTTGTTGTAGATATCCGTATTGGTTGGGTTTGCGTGAATGTAATAATTTCTGCTACAGTGGAAATATCCACAGTGCTGGAATCATTCGCCAGTTGATTTGTGCTTTGTCTACATCCAAAAAGGAATGGAATGAGCAGAAAGGTAATGATGGCGCATTTTTGGATCATGCGATTGGCAAACCACCGCGATCTTTGAGCACTTGCCACAATTTCTGTTCCAGTATGTTTGCTTGTGTTTCGATGTCATTTATTTCACTTAATAATTCTTCACGCAGGTTAGAATCAGTTATGTTGATAACATTCGTTCGAACATTCAAGCAAGCACTTTGTAACCCGGCTTTCGCAAAAAATAATCCGGAGCCGGCATCAGAAATGGCATTTGTGTTACCAAGAGATGCAGCTTCAAAGGCATTCTGCATCACTTCCAACGCATTGCGAGCGACTTTTAATGGTACGTGGGCAGCATGCGTCATTGATTCTTGAATTGCCTGATCACGCAAGATGATCTCCTCTTCCGTAATCTTAGGCAATTTATATGCATTCATAACCTGGACAAAAGCCAAAGAGTCCTCTTTTACTGCTTCGGATAATTCCGTTCGCAATTTTTCCGATCTTTCAATCAGATTCCACATTTGAGATTCAACTTCAATATATTTTTTTCGTCCTGTCGTCAGTCTTCCTACCATGCTGGAAAGCGCTGCACCCATTGCAACAGAATAAGCTGCCGCAGACCCGCCTCCAGGTGTCGGATTGACAGAAGCAAGCTCTTCAAGAAAATCGGCTGGCTTCTCGCCATTACCATTGGTTTGTATTGCATTAAAAAGTCTTTGTTCCAGCACCTGTTCTGGTTCGAAATTATCTAGTTGTGTATACCATTGTGCTGCGTCGATTAACGCATCCTGGGGTATTAATCCCACTAATTCGGAATGATGAATCCCGGTTCCATATCGTTCTGCTTCACGTCTGACAAATTCGACTACCCTTGCAATCGGTGTTTTTTTGAAGTTGGTGAGATTCATCGAGACTTGTGCCCTACCATCCACCAGAACTCCCATACCTTTAACAAATCTCAATCCACCAGAAGAATTACGCACTGCTTTACTGATCTTTTGGGCTATGGATACGTCGTTGGTGTTAAGATAGATATTAAAAGCAATCAATGCTTGTCTTGCGCCGATAACTGTCGCACCAGCAGATCCAAGCTTATTAGGACCGAAATCTGGTGTTTGAACTGGAGTTTTTCCAATTTCTGTTTTTAAAACTTCATATTGACCTTTACGAATATTTTCAAGATTCTGCTTATCTGGGATTGTCGCCGCTTCTTCATAAAGAAAAACAGGAATATTTAGTTCGTTACCAACTCTTTTACCAAGCCTTCTTGCCATTTCTATACAGTCTTGCATCGTCATATCCGAAATTGGAACAAACGGGACAACATCGGTTGCCCCGATGCGTGGATGTTCGCCGACATGTTCATCCAGATTAATGAGTTGAGAAGCAGTCTTAATGGATTGAAAAGCAGCTTCTTCTGCGGCTTTTGGATCTCCAATAAAAGTCACTACTGTGCGGTTGTGATCCAAATCCGAATGTCGATCCAACACGTGTACTCCTGGCACACTAAGAATTGCATTCAGGATCATTTGGACTGCTTCCGGACGCCTTGCTTCAGAAAAATTTGGAATACATTCAACGAGTGGGGTAGGCATGCAACACCTCTGTTTTTATGAGATAATCTAATTATAACTTCTAGATTGATTGAAATCAGGATAATTTTATGTGCGGAAGATATACGTTATCTTATAAAGCTGAAGAATTACAACTTTCATTAGGGTTAACCGACATTCCAAGCGGAATGGAACCACGTTACAATATTGCACCTACACAAGCAATCCCTGCCATTATCAACGGAAAAGAAAGAAAAATCGACTATCTCTATTGGGGATTAGTTCCAAGTTGGGCAAAAGATATCTCGATAGGCAGCAGAATGATTAATGCAAGGTCTGAGACGATAATGGAAAAACCTTCTTTTAAAAGTGCTTTCCAAAGAAGACGTTGCTTAATTTTAGCGGATGGGTTTTTTGAATGGAAAAAATCAAAACTAAATAAATCTTCTACACCTTTCTATTTCCAATTAAAAGACCGGTCAGTTTTTGCTTTAGCTGGAATATATGATATCTGGCAACCACCGGAAGGGGGAGAGCTTTGGAGTGGCTCAGTTATCACTTGTGCTGCGAATGATTTGGTCTCATCCATTCATGAAAGAATGCCTGTAATGCTGGACCGTGAAACAATGTGGAGCTGGTTGGAAAACCTCCCGATAAACGAATTGGTGACAATGATGGCTCCATATAACCCGGAAAAAATGATTAAAACAGAAGTAAGCACACGCGTTAATTCTGCGATTAATGATTCACCAGAATGTGTAGCACCGGTGAAAAACATGTTTGGATAGCAAAATTTATTATTTCCCTTGACCAACTTTAATGCATCTGATAGAATATCGAACGTTGAGCGCCCCCATCGTCTAGGGGACCAGGACGCAGCCCTTTCAAGGCTAAAACGAGAGTTCGAATCTCTCTGGGGGCACCAAAGTCCCAAAAAAACACCCATGCGTCCGGGTGTTTTTTTATTGACTATTTTCTTGAATCCAGATTATCTAATTTTCTGTATTACTTCGATTTGAAAATTGATTCGAGAATCCGTTCATGACCAATTCCCTAAACATAATCGCCATTTCCTCATCCGAATATGGTTGATCATTTTCAAGCCACCAGGTAACCAGGGTCATTAAAGATCCCGCGAAGAAATTCGCTAATACCTC
>CAZPIM010000120.1:3375-7479 GCA_964586385.1 uncultured Anaerolineaceae bacterium | reverse complement strand
ATTAGTTGTCTAAACAACTGTGAAATGTGTTATACTTCCATCAGAAAGTGTAATTTTCAGTATGAAACACGTCCATTGCGACTAAAAAGTGTTTCCTGGGGCTTTTGGAGGAAGAAAACTTAATATTCAGAAGGAAATTCGTAAAGCTTTTTTTATTACGAACTTACATTTGATTAACAAACCTCTTTTCGAAGAGGTTTTTGTACGTTGATTAACACGTAACATTTCTTATAGCGTATACCGGTTTGATGACCTTGCAGTATGCGAATAATTTAGAAAAAAATAGATTTTTTTACAGTAATCTAATTTCATTCCTCATTGAAGGAAAATATTTCCTACTTAAAGTGCGCTAGATTAAGGAAAAAGGTTTGACAAATTTCGGCCAGTTAATAAAAATAAATTTCCAAAAAATATTTCACTTTTTGGCAAAATATTATCTCCAAATGACCGCCTGTGTTTTACTATTGGTCGGTCTTTACTTCATTTATCAGATTAATTTCCTGCTTTTTCACAGCCTGGCTGAGCTTTTTAGCATTTTAGTGGCTGGTGCAATTTTCGTCTTCTTCTGGAACACCAGAAGGTATCTGAATAATGGTTATTACCTTTTTATCGGGATTGCCTTCGCTTTCGTTGCTGGTATCGACCTGTTACACACGCTGTCATATCCGGGTATGAATATGATTTATGGCAGTGACACCAACCTTGGCGCACAATTATGGCTTGTGGGTCGCTATATGGAAGCCATAGCACTTCTTATTGCACCATTTCTCCTGCACCGTCGCATTAAAATCAAACTCGTTTCGGTTGGTTTTTTGTTTCTTGTGTCTTTGGCACTGCTTTCCATTTTCATTTGGAAAATATTTCCGATTACGTTCATTGACGGTTCGGGGTTGACGCCATTCAAAATTGTCAGTGAGATCATCATCTCGGTGATTTTTTGTCTTTCGGCGGCGATTCATTATCAAAAGCGTAAAGCATTCGATCACAATGAATTTCAATTATTGATCGCTGCTTTAGCTTCAGGGGTTGTTTCGGAAATATTTTTTACCAGTTATATGAACGCTTATAGCGCTTATAGCTTTGTTGGACACCTATTTAAAATTTTATCGTTCTATCTGATTTACCGCGCATTTATTACTGTAAGTCTGGAGAAACCTTATAACCTCCTTTTCCGTGATTTGCAGCAGTCTGAAACCTCATTACGGGAGAGCAAAAACCGTTTGGATAGCATTATTCGGGTGGCACCGGTTGGTATCATGCTGATCATCAATGAAAAGATTGAAGATGCAAATGAATATCTTTTTGAATTATTAGCGTATGGATATGAAGATTTAATTGGTCAAAACTGCCGTATGATTTTTCCCGACCAGGAAGTGTATGAGCATTTGGTTCTGGAATTACGCAGCATAGTAAAGAAAAATGGCAACGGATCTGTAGAAACGCTATTGAAACATCAAGATGGACATCTGGTAAATGTGATTCTCCGGTCTGTTTATTTCGATTCGGAAAATCCTGCTGCGGGTGAAATTTATTCCGTTCTGGATATTTCCAAACGCATTCATATAGAACAGGCTCTGCGTGAAAGTGAATACAAATTTCACTTATTGGCCGATCATTCAAATGACTGGGATTATTGGATCAACCCGGAAGGCAAATATCTCTATCTTTCTCCGGCCAGTGAAAAGATTACAGGATATCAGGCAGATGAATTTCGGTCAAACCCGGAATTATTATTTTCAATAATCAATCCGGAGGATGCGGAAAAAGTTCGCTCTCATTTTAGTGATGAAAGAGAAAATAAGAATCAGATTATGACTATGGAATTTTCGATCCATAATAAAGATGGGGAATTGCGCTGGTTGAGCCATCATTGCATCCCGGTTTTTGATGATCAGGGGAAGTACCTGGGACGACGTGGCAGCAACCGCGATATCACCATACGTAAACAAGCGCTTGAAAAACTTAAACGATATGCAGGTCAGTTAAAGACATTTAATACCGTTACCGCAACACTTTCCACCTCTCTGGAATTGGAAAAAGTGCTGGATATTATTTTGGATCAGCTTGGAAAAGTAATTCAATTTGATAGTGGAACGATTTTCCTGAATGGTGATAATCAATTGAAAGCTATGGCGGATCGCGGCATCACCCCATCCAATATAGGAAAATCCTTCTTGCAGACAAATAAGCTTTTCGAGGAAATTGCGCTCACGAATAAACCTTTGATCCTGAATGATGTTATTGCAGACCCACGCTTTGAAAATTGGGGTCATACGATGGTCATTGAAAGCTGGATTGGGGTGCCATTAATTGCGAGGGATAAATTAATTGGATACTTAACCCTGGAAAGCGAGAAAAAAAACTCCTACACTCAGGATCAAGTTGAACTGGTGATGCCTTTCGCCTCCCAGGCTGCCCAGGCAATTGAAAATGCAAGGCAATTCCGCCTCTCCCAGAGCCGCATGGAGCGATTAAGCGCTTTGCGCGATATTGACCTGGCAATTACAAGAAGTTTTGACATCCAGGTTACCATGAATACCCTGCTGAAACATCTTTTAGAGAAGTTAAATATCGACGCGGCGGTGGTTTTAATGTATGATCCCGATTTACAAAAGCTTATTTTTTCTCATGCGCAGGGTTTTCTCACCTCTGCATTACGCCATACAAATCTCGAATTAGGACAGGGCTACGCCGGGCAGGTTGCACTGCTGAGAAGGGACATTCATATACCTGCTTTGGATAAGCTGAATTCTGTTTTTGCTAAATCAGCAGAATTTAAAGATGAAGGTTTCATTGCCTATTACGGGCTACCCCTCGTGGCAAAAAATACGCTGATGGGTGTTCTGGAGATCTTTCATCGTTCCGAGCTTGTCCTGGATGAAGAATTTGTTGAATATTTGCACGTATTAGCCGGGCAGGCAGCCATTGCCATTGATAATTCACTCCTGTTTGAAAACCTGCAAAAATCCAACCTGCGGTTGAGCCAGGCTTATGAATCAACCATTGAAGGTTGGGCGCTGGCTATGGAATTAAAAGACGCTGAAACGGAAGGGCACAGCCGCCGGGTTGTGGATATGACACTCAAACTTTCACAGGCGCTGGACTATCATGGCGAGATGCTCATGCATATCCGTCGGGGCGCACTGCTTCATGATATCGGAAAAATGAAAATACCGGATGCCATATTACTAAAATCCGGGCCGCTGGATGATGAAGAGTGGAAAATTATGCGGCAGCATCCGGTTTATGCTTTCGATTGGCTTTCCAAAATCGAGTACTTACGACCGGCTTTGGCAATTCCGCATTATCACCACGAAAAATGGGATGGCAGCGGCTATCCACAAGGTTTGTCCGGAATTGATATACCCTTGGAAGCACGAATATTTGCCGTGGTGGATGTCTGGGACGCGCTACGATCAGATCGACCCTATCGCAAAGCATGGCCACAGGAAAAGGTAATCGCATACATAAAAGAACAATCCGGTATTCATTTTGACCCGCAAGTTGTTGATCAATTTCTGATTATGTTGGCAAGTGACCAATATGATGAAATAACGTGAATGAATCATCAGCAAGGATTTATAACCACTGGCTGATGCCAAAAGGTTTGGAACCAATGAAATAGGAGCAGGTGCGCCTGGCAGTAGTGATCAATGCTACGAATGAAGTCAAAGACAAACTCGTTTACGAACGCTACGACCTGACCGAAGAAGAAATCCGTGTCGTGGAAGGGTAGGTTGGGTCATTTGCGGTGAAAGCAAGAAGCCACACCCATTGTAAGCGATCATTTGCAATGAACTCGGTCTGAATTTACTCCCTCATTCTTCGGGATGCTTCGCTAGAAGCAATAGACCCAACACGTTTTAAAAAGAATGTTGGGTTACGCTCTCGCCGTGTGCAAATCGTGACTCATATTTATTGTGTTTTTCAGCTTTCATTTCGTTGCTGTCCACACCGCTAACCGCAACCTACATGGCAACGCATATTCTTGCGCAAGTGAAATACAATGAAACCTTTCCCACACTCTTCGGGATGCTTCTTTCCCTCATTCTTCGGGATGCTTCTTTCCCTCATTCTTCGGGATGCTTCTTTCCCTCATTCTTC
>CAZPIM010000120.1:0-3275 GCA_964586385.1 uncultured Anaerolineaceae bacterium | reverse complement strand
GGGATGCTTCGCAAGGTTGGGGTGATGAAAAATGGGTAATCGAGGATTGATAGTAATTTAGAGCTGAAAATGGTATACTGAAAATTAGTATTTCCAAAAACCTTCACCAGATGAAGGATATTGGGGGCGATTTGTTTTGAGATGGTATTCGGGTGGAATAATCTTCTAACATTCGCCAGTTGTAAATAATGAGGGTAATTTTATTTTGAAGTGATATGCAAAATATACTGCGTTTAAGAAAGATGCTTACCATAAAAAAAATGACCATAAAAATATTTGATTCGGAAGTTCAGGACACGACTATTTCCATCCACCACCTGTCACCGGTCGGATTAATTTGAAAGGAGATCTATAAACATGAATACGAAAAAGATCCTTGCCGTTTTACTCGTGCTGGTTGTGGTGCTGTCCATGACATCCCCATCTCTGGGAGTGAATGCCCGCCCCCTCTCCGCCACATCACCTACGCTAGGTGCCTTGGCGAGTTACTCTGTTCTGGCTGGTTCGACCGTCACCAATACCGGCTCGACCACCATCTACGGAGACGTCGGTGTTGCCCCGGGTACAGCCATTTCTGGCTTTCCTCCGGGTATCGTCGGTCCTCCCGGCACAATCCAGTCTAATACTGCCAGCGCAATTGCTGCTCAGGCTGATAACCTCATCGTATTTGGTGCCCTTGATCAGACCTGCGATCAAACGTTTGGTGCTGTCGATTTAACTACAACTTTCCCTGAGGGTATCGGACCAGGTGTCTACTGCTCCACCAGCAGCTTCTCTTTATCCGGAAATCTAAACCTTACCGGGTCAGGAGTCTGGATTTTTAAATCAGTTTCAACACTGATCACATCACCGGGATCTTCCGTTACAGGCGGCGACCCATGTAATGTTTGGTGGCGGGTTGGCAGTTCTGCGACGCTGGATACGACCACTTCGTTGATTGGAAATATTTTTGCGCTTACAGACATCAATTTAAATACCGGCGCAACCTTAAACGGTCGGGCTATTGCTCAGACCGGGCAGGTCGTGATGGATTCTAATACAATCTCCGGTCCGATCTGCGCCCTTCAACCAACGGCCATCCCGACAGGGACTTCACCTACAGCAACGGCAACAAATACGCCTGTTGTGCCTGGTTTGCCGGACTCTGGTGGTGCGCCTATCCGCAGTAACGATTTCCCCTGGAGTCTGGCGATCTTCGCTGGCTTCGGTGTCATTGTTTTTATCTTTGGTGTTCGGAAATTCCACAGCACATCTCAGCCAAAGTAATCGTGTTCTTTTTTTGCGAACGATGAGTTTTTCTAGACGCCGCAGCGCGATCAGTTGCATGGTGACTTTTCTGGTCATTATAGTATCGCTAATGGGATGCAGAAACATGGAGACAGAGAAGGCGGTGATTGAGCCTTCCGCGTCTCCACTGCTATTACCACCCATCCAGACAACCATTGAGCCAACTGTTTGGCAGACAATTGAGCAAACAGTTGAACCGGCACCCACAAATTTCGTCCCTAGGCCGCTCTTTGATGAAAAGATCGATCTTCTGGCAGGGCCGGTTGAAATACCGCTCGAGCTTCAGATTCCTGCACTCAAGGTCACCGCACCCATGCTGGGAGTCGGCCTCTCAAAGGACAATAAGATGGATGCGCCCAAAGGCTCTATCGGCGATCCGGTCTGGCACACGGCCTTTTGGTATCGGGGTAGCGGTTTGCCTGGTGAGTCGGGGACTGCCACCATAGCCGGGCATGTGAATGATCCGTTGGGACGATCTGAAATCTTCGCTCATCTCCAGGATCTTCAGCCAGGCGATTTGATCATTGTTCGCTATATCGACTCCAACCAGGAGATTCGCTTTCATGTCGACCAGATTAAGGTCTACTCCATCCAGGAGTCTTCCGATCCAGATGTGATTGCAAAGATCTTTGGGTCAGGCGTGGCTGCTGGCACAGGACCACAGCCGGCCAGCGATGGGCTCTCTCACCTGACACTCATCACCTGTTCCGGAGATATTATCAATGGCGCGTTTGATCACCATACGGTTGTTTACGCAACGCGTAGCGAATAAGGCAGATGGGTTGCAACAATTTCCTGAACGGTTTTACGAAGTTACGCATAAATAATTTTTATCTGTTCCGGATTCAACAATAGCTCCACTTTCGACCCATATCCGATGCCGGGGATAAACTCCGCCAGAACCTCAATCAGTGATGGATCCTGGAAGTGTCGGATCTTCGTCTCCGGGTGGGGGTAGTACACCATGCCTTCGTACTCAATTCCCAGAAAGCGCACCTTACAGGGCGAGAAGGAGAACGTTTCCGGTGGATGCAGATCTGTCCAGGCCACCAGAGGGAAGGTGACTTCCGGATTGACCAGCTCAAACGAGAGTGGGGCAATCGAGACGTTCAGCGTTCCCAGGAAGTAAGGCTCCAGATCCAGGCCGCGTTCTTTGAAATATGGCTTTTGTTTTTCCAGGGCAGCGTAGGGGTAATCTTTCGAAGGTTGTGATGCCACCCTGTGCCCCTCGACGATAATCCCGCTGACTACGATCCATTCAAAAATCTGAGACATAAGCCCTCATTGGATTCAAGATAACCCGGTTACTTTGCTTGCTTCCGTAAACTGCGAACGTTCCCCAAACAACAAGATCCTTGCGGATTCCGGATATCACAGGCGCAATGATTCGCGTTGATACCAGAATTGATATCATTTATCAAAGCGTTAAATTCTTCCGGTGTGGCTTTTCGGATTTCTCCTAAGGTATGTTTGAAGCAATAACATACAAAAACATCCTCCTGGTCCGGCTCTTTCTGGTAAACGCGCTCACGAATTTGACCGGCAGTAAAGGTTGAATTCCCATCGGCTGAAAAATAGACAACGTTACAGGAGGTTGTGCGACAGAAAAAGTAATCGAGGTCCCGAATCCGGTTCAATGATACCGATAATAGGGACTTAACCGTTTGTCCCTGTACTGGTTTTCCTTTTTGACCGCAACTGGGGCAGACAACATCGGGTTGGATTTGATATTGTAGCGATTGGGTTGTGGTTGAGGTACCTTCACTTTCCATCGACGTCTGAAAATGAAAACGATCTTCCATCAAAATCCTTCTTCCTTAAACAGGTAAAGCCCTTCTTTATTGTATATAAGTATACGACGTGAGTTTTAAAAATGTTGGGTTACGCTCTCGCCGAGTGCAGCGTTTGGTACTCATAAATTATGTTTTTCGGTTTTCATTTCAAGGATTCCTATAACGCTCAACCCAACCTACCACACGCATTGTAAT
>CAZPIM010000119.1:1771-7490 GCA_964586385.1 uncultured Anaerolineaceae bacterium | reverse complement strand
CGAGTACCGACGAAAACACGAACTGAACTCATGTTGACTCTCCTTTTTGGAATAGTTTAGTTAATAGGATAATATTTGTCAACTTTTGATATAAGACCATTTTTGGCCGAGCGATTGAAACAATGGATTCTTATTCCTGAGATGATTACATCTATTATCACAAAAAAGAATCCGAAAAGAAATACGTTGTAAAGGTAAGATTGGATTGAAAAGGATATTTCATCATCGTGAAAAGATCTCCCGGACCAGATTTTATCCTCAATGGAGGGATTTTCATCCTTACTGTGGACAAAGAATGACGTATATCACATCTTCGTGGTTTAATGATCCTAGCGATGGTCAATTCTGACCAATGTTTTGAAAGTACAAGCCAATTACCGGATCGAGTCGAAAATAGAAGCAGGTGAAAGTTGAAAATATTGTTTAGGATATTTACGGCAATACATGTAGGAATTTACCGTCTCAGTGGTGGAAAGTTAGGTGGACAGATGCGTGGGTTCAAAGTGCTTCTGCTCTCGACCAAAGGGCGCAAGAGTGGGAAGACCTTTATTACGCCGCTTGGGTACTTTCCAAATGAAGATGGACATGTCATCATTGCTTCAAATTCCGGTCAGCCTACGCACCCAGCCTGGTACTACAATTTGAAAAACGATCCACAAGTGACTGTGCAGGTTCTGAATAAGAAAATTTCCGCAACTGCCGAAGTGTTAACCGGTGATACGCGAACCAGGGTGTGGCAGCAAGTTATTATGTCTGCCCCTTTATATGGTAATTATGAAAAGCAGACCAGGCGGGAAATTCCAGTAATACTTTTGCATACCAAATAATTTGAAAATCGTGTTTTTATTCTTTTCGGGATGACAAATATTTAACCCCTAACCCGGATATCCCTGGTATTGAACCAGAAAAATTCTACGCAATTGTAAATTTTCCATCTATCGGGTCTTCCTGCGCAGAATATCAGGACATTATTAATCTCACTTCCGGGAATCCAGCGGGAATTTGAATTTCATCGTATTTCCCATCTTGTAAAGGTTATACGATTTTTGTTATAGTTATCGTGTTCGTTATTACCAGACTTTCACATACCTATCGAGCTTTTTTGAAATTCCGCTTCCCATCCAATACACAAATCATTTTTTACCTGGTGTACCTTCTTTTGATAGGCGCTGTTTTTTCGCGCATGATCCCGCATTATGAAGGTTCACGATTCCAATGGCTAGTTATAACTTTGCTCTCCGTTTATGTTGTGCTTTTGGTTACACAATATTTCATTTCGCGCATTTTCCCAAAATATATTTTTATTTATTTTGCACTGGAACTTGGAATTATTGTCTGGCTTATATATATTCCTTCAACCAGCGCGCCACTGGATTATTATACGAATCTGGCGATACCTCTCGCCGGGCAGGCTATTTGGGAATTACCACAAAAGACAGGTCGATATTGCGTCGCCATTTTTTCAGTTTTTTGTATTGTAATCAACGTAATCACGTACGGTTTTTCGGAAGGAATCGGTTTTGGATTAACCTATGTCGCCGCCAGTTTAATGGTTGCAATCTTAGGAGCATACACACAAAAATCTGATTTGGCACAAATGAAAACTCAAATGCTCCTGGGTGAGCTACAACGGGCAAATCGTAAATTGCAGGATTATGCTGAACAGGTCGAGATTCTTGCCATAACCGAAGAACGCAACCGGCTAGCACGCGAACTGCATGATTCGGTCTCACAAACTATATTTAGCATGACCTTGACAGCCCAATCGGCGCGCATCCTTTTGGAGAAAGATCCAACCCGTGTGGCTAACTTGCTGGAACATTTACAATCGCTCTCACAAAGCGCGTTGGCTGAGATGCGGACATTGATTCAGGAATTTCGGGAACATCCGATTGTGGAAAATGGGCTATTTTCAGCCTTATGCAACCATGCAGCCTTACGAAAGACACAGGATAATCTGGACATTGATTTAAGGCTGGATGATTCGATACAATTCGCTCCGGCAACAGGTGAAACCCTTTTCCGCATCGCCCAGGAAGCCCTGAATAATATTGTCAAGCATGCAGGTACCAATCACGCAATTGTTGAATTATCCCGAATAGCCGATTTTGCTGTATTGACCATCACAGATCATGGGCAGGGTTATAGAATAAATGATGTGCATGACCGGGTAGGGCATGTTGGATTATCCAGCATGGAAGAACGTGCCAAAGAACTAGGTGCAAACTTGCTTATTCAATCTGCACCTGGTCAGGGGACCATGGTGCGGGTAGAAAATATTCCGGTAATTAAAACCGACGTGGATTCTGAGTTAAAAGATTCCGAGTTGGTCATGGAGGATTTGTATGGAACCTGAAACCGATAAAAAAATCACCATTCTGATTGCGGATGATCACACCATAGTCCGCCAGGGTTTACGTACATTACTGGAATTGATGCCGGATTTTGAGGTGCTTGGTGAAGTCGAAAATGGCAAAGCTGCCGTTGCGTTTGTAGCAAAAAAAGCTCCGGATTTAGTCCTGATGGATCTAAAAATGCCGGAAATGGATGGCATACAAGCCACGCAAATAATACGAAAATCCGGCGTACATACGAAAATTATTGCGCTAACCAGTTTCTTGGAAGCAGATACGATCGTTGCAGCAGTGCAGGCCGGTGCTACCAGTATTTTGCTTAAGGATGTATCCCCTACCGACCTTGTGGACGCGATCCGTGGTACGATGCGTGGAGAAGCGCGTCTTCATCATTCGGTTGCAAAAACATTGATGTCACAAGTTGCTGCGAAACCGGAAACAGTAAAGAGAGTGAACGAGCAAATAACTGATCGGGAGATGGACGTTTTGAAATTGGTGGCGAAGGGTATGAGCAATAATGAAATCGCCGGCGAACTGGTTTTATCCGAAAAAACGGTCAAGAGTCATATCAGCAGCTTGTTGGGGAAACTGGGATTAAATGACCGTACACAACTGGCAATTTATGCTTACAAAAATGGTCTGGTAACGAATCTGAGCTAATTCAAAGCGCGTTGATTCTGCATCCGTCTCTGGTCTTAAGACCCGGGACGGATTTTTTCATTCCGGAAGAGGAATAATAATTTCCACCGGCAGACCCAATCAAAACAATCCTTGCGCCGGATGTCAGAATGTGTGTGCACCGGTATGATCGATTTGATGGTTGAAAAGGTAAAAAAGAAAGAGGAAAAAATGAAAAACAAAAATTATCAAAAAGTACTTTCCGTCAATAGCAAACTGCAAGCACTATCCATGCAGGCTGATCTGGAAAACGCAGGTATTCCAACCGAGTTTTCCAATGCCAAAGGCAGTCATTTGATTGACGTCTTCGTTCCGGCGGAATTTGTGGCTGCGGTTCATGATTTATTGAACCCCAAACCATGTTTCACAGAATTCTTCACCAATTTCCAGGCTTAATCACAGGTAAATAAATGGAACGGGAAACACGGGTTTTGATTGTTGAAGATAATGCCGCCGTCCGGGCGGATTTGAAAATGCTGCTGGACCTGATGGATGGAATCAAGGTTGTCGGGGTTGCTTCCAACGGAAAACAGGCAGTCATGCTGGCTCATTCACTGCTACCGGACCTGGTGATACTGGATTTCGAATTAGGTCAGGAAGGCAGTGGAATTCTGGATGGCTGTGCTGCCATCCAGGCAATCAAATCCGGAGGTTCTCTGATTAAAGTGGTTGTACTGACTGCCCACGGATACGCAGCTGCACGTCGACAGGCAATGTTGGCTGGAGCAGATGCTTTTTTCATCAAAGGTCAGGACCCGGACGGCTTTTTCAAATTTGTAAAAAATATTCATGTGAATTGAATAAAAATTTATTAATCAATGGTGTTAAGGAGAATTAAAATGCAAACTGTAAATGAACTGACGGCATCCAATCGGGTGCAACCTGCTGTAAAGACAAAAGTATCAGCAGTGGCAACAACAAGATATGCTTTTATTGACATGCTTCGTGGTGTCTTGATCGTTCTGGTCATTATGCTGCATGCAGCTATCACCTACGGTGCCAGCGGAGATTGGACCTACATCGATGCAGCTCCAAAAGATGATGTATCCATTATCCTGCTCACATTACTGGTGGTTTACATCCAGGCTTTCTCGATGAGTCTTTACTTTTTCTTTTCGGGATTTTTCACACCGGCTTCCTATGATAAAAAGGGACCAGGCCATTTCTGGAAAGACCGTATCATGCGCCTTGCCATTCCCATGATTGTCTACACCTTTCTTTTGAGCAAATTTCCCAATTATTTACGGGAAATCGCCAATGATGGCATGCAAATGTCAATTTGGGAATACAGCTGGAAAAATATGGTCAGAGATGCAGATGGTGGTCCGACCTGGTTTCTGTTCGCATTGTTGATTTTCTCGGCAGCATACACCATCTATCGTGTACTCGTAAGAAAAAATAGTTCGACATCTATGACAAATAAAAAACTCATCCCCGTCCCAACCAATAAGGGAATCATCATAACAACGTTGATTATGAGTGGATTGATGTTCCTGATCGGGCAAGTAACTTCGATCAGTGAGGCGTATCGCGCCTTTGGTTGGTATTCTTTGATCCTTGCATTCTTTCCCTTTTACATCATTTTCTTTAGTGCTGGGATCCTGGCTTACCGAAACAATTGGGTGGAGTTGCTTCCGAAAAAAATGTTAAAGCTTTGGAGCTGGGTTTCACTCGGTTTACTCTTGGCCTTACCTGTATTCCTCATTCTTACCGGTGCAATTGAAACCGGGTTTGATGCCTATATCTCCGGTTTTTCCTGGCGCTGTGCAACCATGTGTTTATGGATGGGATTTACCTGTATGGCACTCAGTCTCACGCTTACCCTGTGGTTAAGAGAAAAAGTCAAAAACGGTAATGGTTTGGCATCCATTTCTGGTGCGAATAATTATGCTGTGTATTTGATCCATCCTGTCATTCTGGTGGGTTTCTGTGTCATGATCCGCTTTTGGGTGATGAATCCGATGATCAAATTTCTCGTGGCATCGTTTGTCACGGTGGTAGTGAGTCTCATGGTGGCTGTTATTCTGCGCAGAATTCCGGGTATGAAAAAATTCATTTAGTAGATCTTCAGTCAACGGTTATCTTATCCTGGGTTACAGGAAAGAAAAAAAAGAGAGGTTTACTCTTTGTCGGTAAACCTCTCGTTGTTGTCATTTCGGATTGAATTGTTCCGCCTGTGCTGTTTCATGCCAGGCTTTTTTCTCAATATAGGCAAGGCTTTGGTGACGAAAATATGTATTATACAATTCGGCATAATGCCCGGATTGCAGCATAAGCTGGTCATGATTGCCTTCTTCAATGATCGTACCCTCCCGCATGACAATAATGCGATCGGCTGAGCGGACAGTTGAAAGCCGGTGTGCAATCAATATGGATGTTGTTTGAGCAAGAATGAGGTTTAGTGCCTGTTGAATTTGCCATTCGGTAAACGGGTCAATACTGGCTGTTGCCTCATCCAGGATAAAGACCGCCGGACGTTGCATCAAAACCCGCATCAAGGATACCAATTGGCGTTGCCCCATCGAAAGTCTGCCTCCGCGTTCACCGACCTGCGTTTCCAGGCCATTGGGTAGAGTCTCCAGCCAATCGCCATCACCAATCTGATTTGCTATCCGCCCAACTTCCTGCGGATCAGCACTGGCGCAGTTGTAACAGATATTCTCCAGTACCGTCCCCGAGAAAAGGAA
>CAZPIM010000119.1:0-1671 GCA_964586385.1 uncultured Anaerolineaceae bacterium | reverse complement strand
TGCACAAATTCGACTTCCCCTTTTAAGGCAGGTGCAGGGTTGGAAGCAGTTTGAATCACAGCCGCCTCGGCATCGATCAGTGCAAAAACACGTTCCGAGGAGGACAGTCCATTCTGAATATTCGTCCAGAAGGAAGCCAGATTCATGACCGGGAATAAAAACCGGTCCAGACTGAGGATAAACAAATACCAGGAGCCTGCTGTCACAATGCCCTGTTCCACTGTTAATCCGCCGGCATAAACCATCAAAGCGGTGGCCACACCAGCTAAGGTATTGAGGGTCGGAAAAACCAGCGACAAAACCAATCCACGGCGAATATTAACTTGATACGAAGCGAGATTGGCTTCGTGGAAGTTTTTGAAAATACTATTTTCCTGACGATAATTCTTAGCTACTGCAATACCGGAAACCGTTTCTTTTATCGTCGCGTTCACATTTGCCATGGCACGAAACCCTTTGCGGGTCACACTGCGCGCAAGTTTCCGATACCCGATTGCCATTCCAAAGACCAATGGCATCAAGGCAATTGCAATCAGGGTCAGTTTCCAATTGATGGTTAATAATATCACCAGTAAAATACCGGATTCAACCACCTGGGAAATTAATTCTGTAACTAAATTGACCAGGTTGCCAAATTCGAGGGTATCGGATGTGATCCGTGAAGCGATTTTTCCGGAGGGAAATTCATCGTAAAAAGAAAGATCGTGGGCTGTTGCAGCAGAAAAGGCATCCCCGGCCAGTTTTTTGAGTACGTTGGCTACCACGCGAACAGTATAGCGGCGTCTCACCCAATTCATTGACCAGGTCAAGATACCTAAAAATAAAACAAGGCCACCTATCCACAGCACCTTTGAAAGTGTAGGTTGCGTGCCGACTGAATCCAAACCCCGGGAAACAACCACCGGTTGGAGCGCGCTGGCACCGGAGACTAACAACATGCAAACTGTGACGACGCTCAATTGCAGGGTATAGGGACGAAAATAACTCAGGATCCGCACAAATAGTTTTCGGTCTGAATATTGGCGGTCATATTTTTCTGCGTCTAAACCTGAAAAGAATCCCATTTTTTACCCAATGAACCTGCGAAGATCACGAAAACTGAACTTTCGATTTTTATTACTCACTGAAAATCCTCCGGTATGCTTCTGAGGATTTCATCAAATCATCATGCGTGCCAACTGCCGAAAGTGCACCATTGCGAGTCACCAGAATTAAATCAGCCCAGCGAATTTGAGAAAGGCGATGGGTGATTATAAAAGTGGTTCGCCCTTTCGCAGCGGCTGAAATTGCTCTTTGAATTTTATCTTCGGTGGCACTGTCAATGGCACTGGTTGAATCATCCAGGATCAAAATTTGCGGGTCAGTAAGAAATGCGCGTGCCAGAGCAATGCGCTGTCGCTGACCCCCGGAGAGTGTAACGCCACGTTCACCAATCACGGTCTGATAGCCTTCCGAAAACGTACTGATAAACTCATCTGCCTGGGCGTTACGCGCGGCTTGTTCGATCTCCTGTTGCGTGGCATCCGGTTTTCCGAAGGCAATATTTTGTGCAATCGTGGTAGAGAAAAGGAAGATATCCTGCTCAATGATCGAAATATGCCGGCGTAAGTCGTCCAGATTCCAATCGCGCACATCCACCCCATCCACCAGAACCTGGCCGGAAGTGACATC
>CAZPIM010000118.1:5783-7503 GCA_964586385.1 uncultured Anaerolineaceae bacterium | reverse complement strand
GGGATTAAATGAAAAAAATTGTTATTTTAGGGGCAGGGACTGCTGGCACGATGGTAGCGACCCATTTGAATCATTTGATGGATCATAACGAATGGCAAATTACGATCATCGATGAAGATCCTATTCATTATTATCAAGCCGGATATATATTTGTTCCATTTGGAGCTTCTGAAAAACGGTTAATGAAGAACAAAAAGGATTACATTCCTTCTTCAGTAAAATATATCCAGGAAAAAATTGCGTTAATTGAACCTGAAAACAATAAAGTCATTTTGGAAAATAAAGTAACTCTCGATTATGACTTTCTGGTTATTGCTACCGGTTGTGACATTCACCCGGAAGAAACCCCGGGAATGGCAGAACATGAATGGGGTAAATCTGTTCATTCGTTTTATACTCTAAAAACCGCTTCGGCTTTGAAAAAGACAATGGCGGATTTCCAGGGCGGTCGATTAGTTGTTAATGTCGTCGAAAACCCAATTAAGTGCCCGGTTGCTCCCATGGAATTCCTCATGCTTGCAGATGCTTATTTTACGAAAAAGGGAATCCGTGATCGTGTTGAAATTATTTACGCAACCCCACTTTCTGGTGCTTTCACAAAACCGGTGGCTTCAAAATATATCGGGAAATATCTCGAACAAAAAAATATTAAGGTCGAAGCAGATTTCTATATTGAACATGTCGATCCGGATGCCAAGAAAATTGTTTCTTATGATGAACGGGATATCGATTTCGATCTTTTGGTGACAGTTCCTTTAAATAAAGGTGCAGACGTGGTCGGGAAATCCGGTCTTGGCGATGATCTCAATTATTCTCCGGTCAATAAATCTACATTTTTATCGGACAAATACACCAATATCTTCGTTTTAGGTGATGCTTCCAATGCTCCCACTTCGAAAGCAGGGTCCGTGGCGCATTATGCAGTTGATTTATTTGGGGAGAACTTCAAACGCTATACCGAAGGTAAAGAGCTGGAAGAAAAATTTGATGGACATACCAATTGTTTCATTGAGACCGGTTTCGGTAAAGGTGTATTGTTGGATTTCAATTATGAACAGGAACCCTTACGAGGAAGATTCCCGGTTCCCGGGATTGGTCCCTTCTCTTTATTGCAGGAATCGTATATCAATCATCTGGGAAAATTGAGTTTTGAATTCATGTATTGGAACATTCTGATGAGGGGAAGGAAAATTCCTTTAGCCCCGACGATGACCATGGCAGGAAAATGGAAAGAATAAATAAAGTCGCTAAAGACTTTACTAAATAAATAAATAAAAATAATAACAAATGGAGAAAAAAATTATGGCTACCAGAGAAATTGCAGGAAAAACAGTGCAAGTAAATGAAGAAGGATTTTTATCTAATCCGGCAGAGTGGACAAAAGAAATCGCTATGGAATTGGCAAAAGAAGAAGGTATTGAAGTAATGACCGAAGGACATTGGAAAGTCGTCGATTATGCCCGCCAATTTGCTGGATCAAGTGGCTCATCACCCACTTTACGGGCAATCACCAGTGGTTCCGGCGTGTCGACCAAAGAGTTATTTTCATTATTTCCAAAAGGTCCAGCGAAAAAAGTTGCAAAAATTTCTGGTTTGGGAAAACCGGAAGGCTGTGTTTAGTCAGATTCGAATAGGAAAAAAGGAGAGAATCAATGAGTGATCAACCAAGAAAAATTGCTTTTATTTGTTCAAAAGGTACCCTGGATATGGCTTATCCTGC
>CAZPIM010000118.1:0-5683 GCA_964586385.1 uncultured Anaerolineaceae bacterium | reverse complement strand
GCTGGTGCAAAAATGTACGCCTGCAAAATGTCAGTGGATATGATGGATCTCAAAAAAGAAGACTTTGTCGATGGCGTCGAAGCAATTGTAACAGCCGCAGAATTTATCGACATGACCGAAGACACCCAAATTATTTTTATCTAATATTTTTCCTTATAAGAAAGACCGGTTAGTCTACACTAATCGGTCTTTTTCGGTACTTACCTATATTTTTCCTCTCAATTTCCATGATTTTTTCGTTTATTTCTCCTGGCACGAATCTCGCAACGAAAGAAGTATCAATTTTTGCAATCATAGTTTTTCGATATATAATTACCCTGATACCTGATATATTTATGGAAAAAGAGAGAACCTTTGAACAATTATCAGCGCAACAAAAAAAATCAAGAATGGCATAATCGCGTCGTCAATGGTCCCAAATATGAAGGTCAATGGAATGGCAAATCCATGGCCAGACCTTCGGGAAGCAAGATAAATCCCGGAAGAATTCGTTCCAAGATGAATTTGAAACTTAATTTAACAGCAATCCTCGGAATTGCTTTTGTAATTTTTGCTTTTGCTTCCTCCATTGCATTGGCTTCTCTCATTTCAAAAAGTTTCAAAAAAGACGTAAAAGCTGAAAAAGTTATTGCGCCAGTAGCAGTTCTACCAACAGTGAATGCAGAACCTACATTCGATGGCCAAATGAGCATTCTTTTTCTGGGATCTGACCAACGACCGAATGAAAATGGCTATCGCACCGATGCAATTTTGATGGTGGTTTTGGACTCAGAAGAAAAAAGTGTCAGTGTGGTTTCCTTCCCGCGCGACTTATGGGTGCAGGTACCTTCCTTGTATGAAATGAAAATCAACCAGGTTTTTGAGTTAGCCGGGTTTGATGGCACTGCTGAAATGTTCGAAGCTAACTTTGGCATTCGTCCGGATTATTTTCTGATGTCAAATTTTAGAGGATTTACGACATTTATCGATAATCGCGGTGGCATTGATGTAAATGTTGGTCAGGACTTAACCGATGATTGTGATCTTCCTCAGCAGGTAGACGGCGATTGCACAGTCCTGCAAGGGGAAGTACACATGGATGGACCGACTGCTTTGTGGTATGTACGCTCCAGAAACACATCCAGTGATTTGGATCGATTAAGAAGAGAACAGGAAGTTGTTTTAGCGCTTGTCCGGAAAATCATCAGTTTTCAATCTCTTGGCCAATTCTCTGAAATGAAATCGGAAGTGGAAGAAAACATTCAAACAAATATGAGCATCGATGATGCCTTCAAGCTTTTACCATTTGTAAGTACACTCGTAAATAACAGCGATAAAATTCACAAAGTTGCCATAAGCGAAGAGCAGGCTACACCTTCGTGGTCTTGGAATGGGATGTGGATTTTATTGCCTGATACGAATGCGATCAGGGCTTTGATGGAAAGTGCTGGGATAAAACTGCGGTAAATTGCTGCAATGCGAAGATCAAAAGTTTTATAGCAGTAATGCCATCATATAAGCATCCAGGTATTGATCATCACGGAAAATCGATCTTTTTAAAATCCCTTCCATTTCAAATCCAACTGATTCATACAATTGAATTGCTGCTTGATTGCGTGCAAAGACGATTAAATCCATTCTTTTTACAACGGATGAATTCCTAGCCCAATCGATCGATTTTTGCATCAATTCTTTACCAATCCCTTTTCCACGCCATTCCCGGGCAACTGACATACTGATGGAGACACAATGTTGGGAAGCACGCCTGTTACTTCCGTGACAAACCAAATTTCCGATAATTTTGTTATCAGATTCTGCAATCAGATATAGGGAATTCGCTGATTCAAAGAAATCAGCCAGTATTTTTCTCTCCTCTGCTTCGGTGTGTAAAAACTCTCCCTCGCTCATTTCAAGATTTGAATTTGGTTCAGAGATGATTATATTGATGAACTTGATGATCTTAGGAGCGTCATCAGGAATTGCTTTTCTGATAGTATATGCAGGCATGATCCGGTTCCTTTAAATTCTTGGATTGCGTTAATTATAATTTTGGAAAGGATCATATGAAGGAAATTATCAATATGAATTTTCTAAAGATTTAGAAATCACTGGTAAATACGATAACGTGATTAAAAGAAAAACTCGAAATTTTACCTTCGGGTTTTCTCGCTCAGGAAACGAATTCTATAATAGTTTTGCTTCTAATGTGATCTCAACACCGCTTAATGCAGCCGAAACTGGACAATTTAGCTTAGTACCTTCGGAAATCTCCAGAAATTTTTCTAATGATAAGTCTGGAACAACTGCTTCCACAGATAAATGGATATTGGTTATTCTGGATTTGCCATCTACTTTGCCAAGTGTCACAGCTGCTTGTGTTGCTATGTGCTTCGCAGTAAACCCTGCTTTGGTAAGGTCCCCACTGAGCGCCATAGAATAACAACCCGCATGAGCGGCTCCAATTAATTCCTCAGGATTTGTTCCTGCTGCTTCTTCAAAACGGGATGCAAAGGAATATGCACCCTGATATGCACCGCTTCCTAATCGCATCGTACCTTTTCCGCTGCGTAAATCGCCTTCCCATACTGCATCTGCTTTTCGTATTGCCATTTCGTTCTCCTTAATTAAGTTTACATTTTCATTAAGTATAAATAATGGCTATCTATTTTGCGAGACTGTGTACAAGAACACTTCGTGTTCTGCGAATGCATTTTTTGTTTTGGGAGAAAAAAATATTGGTGTTTATTAAAGTGTCGCAGCCAGGTTCAATATTGCATGGAAAATGATGGCAGGATAGATGCTTTTCGTTTTCATCCGGCTGTACCCAAAAAGCAACCCAAAAATAATCGAATAAAAAACCTGAAAAATCACAAATGGAGTTGGATAAGAGCCAATATTCGCCAGATGAAGGATTGCAAACGATAACGCACTGATAACAATCGATATCAACTCAGCATTTCTTTGTGTATAGATTTCAGAAAAGCCTTTTAGCATCATCGCAAAAATGATTCCACGAAAAAAACCTTCTTCCGCTACAGGAACCACGATGCCTTCGAAAAACCAGGTATTTGTGCTGAAAGGTGTGTCACCTGCAATGAGACGATAAGCAATGGGTATGATTAAAAAGAATGCAGCCATTGCGATCAGCATTTTTTTGTGCTTAAAAATCTCTCCAATTTGATAGCCAAAAAATTTCGGGCTCCAAACAGCGATTATGAAGGCAACGAACAGCCACACCGCATCTGAAAATATATCGTAAACAAATATATGAACATCAGGAAATTGTTCAGCTAATGCGAACCGAACAGGGTTATTAGCATAATTCACTCCGATAGACAAAAAACAAGCCCATAAGATATAAAAAACAGACATAAGAAATTTATTTTTTTTCATCTTGACCCCAATCACTTTTTTGAACTAAAAAAGTATGATTTGTTTTTCCATTTTAAAATGATCGAAACAAAATTTCCCCCCACTCTGGTTTTGTTTGTATACTGGTCAAAAGAACAAAAAAATCCCCCGGGAGTAAACCGGGGGATTCGATCATTTGAAAAATCTATTTTGCCGCAAGTAATTGGTTAAGAATTTCCTTGTTTTGGGGAACGAGTGTAAGTAGTGCTTTGCCCTCCAAAATTTTTTGGGTTTCTAAAATCTCAAAAACTGCGTTGGAGACTTCCGGATCTTCCGTAATGGATTGCATAGCCTCGCCAACAATTTTTGGTCGTATTGCGCCGGCTTTGGCAAATTCAAAAGCGGCCTGACGTTCGGCTGTGCTGGCAATAATATTAACTTGATTCGCACCGTCCTGCTTAATGGCAGATGTGACCTGGCGTAAGCGATTGACGACTTTTGCTTCGATTTGTTGAATCATGCCAATATCACGGAAATGGACTTTACGGATATAAACAGATCCTAACTTATATCCCCATTCATGGCTTCGCGGCGTTACTTCTTCCCGAACAGTTCTACTCATCGTATGTCGATTGACGAGCATCAGGTCCAGTGGCATATTGCTCAATGAACGAACAACTGCATTGCTGACATTCGCTGCCAAAGAACCGCGCGGGTCGGCATTTTTGAATAGGTAGGAGACAGGTTCACTGATATACATCTCGTACCAGATACCAACGCCCATCGGCGCTCCTTCTTCAGAATTGACGGGATTGCTACGCAGGTATTGTTGATCCATTCGCATATCCAGGATTCGGCGTGAACCAAACCAATTCACCAGAAACGCTCTGGGTCCAAGTTTGACAGGAAGAAAATGAAATCCGGGTTCTTTTAAGATACCGACAACTTTTCCAAACAAAACAAAGACCTGACAGGTACCTTCCTGCACGACGGTGTAAATACCAAATTTTCGAATAAAAAATAAAAGAATTGGTATTACAAACCACATTCCAACAAAGGTGGCAACCAGACCGATTAAAAATTGAAGAAAACCACTCATGATTTCACCTCCTGCACAATCTGTTTGGCGTGTGTGTAAAGGCGTAGACGTACATTTCGTAAATACGCTTTCAAAGAATCCGGACCGTTTTTCTTTAACAGTTTTAATTGATCCGCTAATGCAATGAGTGGCTCAACTTCAGCTTGCGCGTTGAGGGTTTCAATCTCGACAGCTCTTTTCGACTGAACAATTTTCTGGTCTGCAAGTGCTTGCGCCAAACTGATATCTGAAGATACCTGGTTATGTGCTGTGTTAATGGCTGCCAAGGCTGACTCGACTTCTGCTGGCGGGTCAATCCCGGTGATCAAAGATGCGTCTAAGACGATGCCATATCGTGCTGCCGAAGAAGCACATTCACGTTCCATGTGTTCATTTAAATCACGCAGGTTTTTCCGCAGATCATTGATGGAAACACCCGTGACAATACTCATTTCACCATCACGTTCGTTTGTTTGTTTTGCTTCAAAACTAGCAATTCGTTCCCGTAAGACGGAAACAAAATATCCCATGACATGCGAAATAGGTTGCTTTACCCCAAAAATGTAGGCGTATAAATTGCTTTCAGCGACCCGGTAACGTATTTGACCGGTCAACCCGGTATTTAATTGGTCTTTTGTCACTGCCTCTAAAATTGTTCCACCTTGGTTGGCACGGGGATCTTCTGTATCTTGTGCCATATTAATAGTCTGTGTGGCAATAGATACTTTATAAACTTTTTCCCATGGCCATTTATAATACGGCCCTCCTGGGGGAATAACACGTACAACCGGATAATTGTAGCGTTGCTTGTGTTCTTCTGTTAAAGATTCTGCAATTGGGGAATCGGCTGTCATTGCATTGGAAATTCTTTGTGCACGACCAAAAACTGTTTTAACAGCTCTTTCATTTTGATCAACGGTGTAAAAAGCTGTCAGTAAATAGCGAAATACAAACCAAACACCGAAACCGATTACCATTCCTAAAAAAACATTCATCGTTTTACTCCTTTCATAGATTAACAAAATTAAAAATTCTGGAAAAGTTTACAAAAAAGAATTTGAAAAAGAAAATCAAAATCAATATGCTTGTTTAGTATACAATGGCATTTGTCTATTTTTCAAGAAATAAAGATACATTTAGAACTATCACTTAAGGGCAGCTACCACCTACATCAATTCCGGTTTCACCCCAATCCATTCTTTCATCCTGACAAAAATTCCCATTAAAGTTCAGAAAGCGGGGGTAATGTGTGGAAATCACGTGTTCATACCACGA
>CAZPIM010000117.1:6068-7511 GCA_964586385.1 uncultured Anaerolineaceae bacterium | reverse complement strand
GCTTTTGAGAATACCCGCCTGCCGGGAACCAAAGCACACGATGCCATTGGTCTGGATGGGAATCAAATCACGCGGGCAACCAATCGCTGTGGCGGTCTGGAAGGTGGAATTACAACCGGGCAACCCTTGATTATCCGTGCTGCCATGAAACCGATTGCAACCACATTAACGCCTCAATCCACCGTCGATTTGGCCAGTGGCGAAGAGACAAAAACAAAATATGAACGCTCCGATTTTTGCCCGGTGCCACGTGCGGTTGTGATTTTGGAAGCTGTGGTCATGCTGGTGCTGGCAGACGCATTGCTGGAAAAAGTAGGCGGTGATTCCATGCAGGAAATTTTGCCGCGATTCCGCAAGCTTAGAAAAGCAAATCTGGATGACCTACGACTTTCCGGTAAATCGCAGGTATGGTGGGAGGGTTAAGAGGGTGTTAAAACGTCACATTTTTCTTTATGGCCCACCGGGTAGCGGTAAATCGCTGGTTGGTTCACAACTGTCTAGCAGGATGCAATGCACGTTCGTAGATCTGGATGAAAAAATAGAAAACCGGGTAGGGATGTCCATTGCAGATTTTTTCCGGGAACATACCGAAGCGGAATTTCGCCAGATTGAATTTGAAACCTTGCAGCAGGCATGCACACAGGAAGCGGGAGCTGTGATTGCGCTGGGTGGTGGGGCATTGTTAAGAGCGGAAAGCCAGACACTGGCAGAACAAACCGGTCAGATTGTTTGTTTGATGGGTGAATTGGACGTACTTTGGGCACATATTGAAAATGAACCGGGCAAACGCCCATTGTTGGCGGGTGATGGTCGGTTGCAGTTGGAAACGCTCTTAAATAACCGGGCGGAACATTATCGACAATTTCCCTTGATTAAAGTCGACGGACTCAAACCAGACCAGATTACGGACGCTGTCCAAATAACGGCAGGTCGCTTTTTTGTTTCCGGGATGGGCAACGGTTATCCTGTTATCGTTCAGAATGGATCGCGCAATCAGATTGGTGAATACTTACAGGCACTTGGGTTGCAAGGACCTGTGGCAGTCGTCACGGATGAGCAGGTTAGCAGCTTTTACCTGGAAGCCATCCAAGGTAGCCTGGAAGACTCTGGTTTTACAACAAAAGGCATCATCATCCCTGCCGGTGAACAATATAAGAATATGGAGACCGTTCAGGTTATTTGGGATCAAATGCTTGCGGTAGGTCTGGAACGGGGGAGCACCGTGCTGGCTATTGGCGGTGGTGTGGTGACGGATATGGCCGGGTTTGCGGCTGCCACATTTTTGCGTGGTGTTTCCTGGGTTGCCTGCCCGACCAGCTTATTAGGCATGGTCGATGCAAGCCTGGGTGGAAAAACAGGGGTTGACTTGCCGCAGGGAAAAAATCTGGTGGGTGCATTTTACCCGCCAAAAATGGTGATCGTGGATCCGGAAATGCTGGCTAC
>CAZPIM010000117.1:3433-5968 GCA_964586385.1 uncultured Anaerolineaceae bacterium | reverse complement strand
GAAGGGATTGAAAATGGCAAAGCAGGTTTTAGTCTTACATGGTGCAAATCTTAATCTTCTGGGGAAACGTGAGCCTGAGGTGTATGGTCTTATGACCCTGGACGAACTGAATAATAGGGTCATGCATAAAGGTGAGGGACTTGGTCTTGAAGTGCGTTGTCTGCAATTTAATCTGGAGGGCGAATTGGTCAATGCGCTGCACGATGCGCAAGACTGGGCTGCCGGTATCGTGTTCAATCCCGGGGGTTACACTCACACCTCGGTGGTGTTGAGGGATGCAATTTCTGCAATTTCCATCCCGGTCATTGAAGTGCATTTGTCAAATCCAAAAGCCAGAGAGGACTTTCGTCATACGTCCATGATTTCTGCAGTCTGTATGGGAACAATCGCGGGTTTTGGATGGTATTCTTATGTTCTGGGTTTGGAAGCGTTAGCTCAAAAGATTTTTGAACAATAAACACTTTCGATTAATTGGAAGAGGCAGGGGGTTTGACTGGACTGTTAATCTTCGCTATTCTATAATAAATATCGTAATACTCCGCACGTTCTAAAAATTTGCTGTCAATTTGGAGGGATCTATGTCGTCGATGGATAATATCCTGGCAGTTATTTTGGGTGGTGGTCGTGGAAACCGATTGCAGCCACTCACGTTAATGCGTTCCAAACCGGCAGTTCCAATCGCCGGGAAATACCGATTAATCGATATTCCGATCAGCAATTGTATTAATTCCCAAATCTATAAAATTGCAGTACTGACTCAATTTAATTCTGTTTCATTGCACCGTCATATCACCCGCGCATTTCAATTTGATACCTTTCACACCGGTTGGGTACAAATTTGGGCGGCAGAACAAACAACCAGCAACTCGGATTGGTATCAGGGCACTGCAGACGCCGTAAGAAAGCAATTGCCTCAGATCATTTCTGCCCGCACACCTTATGTTTTGATTTTAGCCGGCGACCATCTTTATCGTATGGATTACGAAGCCATGGCAAAATTCCACTGGGATAAGGATGCAGATATTACGGTTGCGGTTCAACCGATCCGCAAAGAAGAAGCCGGTCGGTTTGGCATTCTTAAACGAAATGAAGATTGTTCGATTGCCAGTTTTGCGGAAAAGCCAACCGATCCTGTAGTTTTGGCAGATATGGTCAGCCGGGATGATGAAGCCCGTCCATATTTAGGTTCAATGGGCATCTACCTATTTAAGACCAGTGTATTAATCGAATTATTAAAAGAGACCACCCTGGATGATTTTGGTAATCATGTCATCCCGACTGCAATTGGGGATAAAAAAGTTTTTGGGTATGATTTCGAAGGGTACTGGGAAGATATTGGAACGATTCGTTCTTTCTACGACACCAATCTGATGCTTGCCTGTCATGATTCGCCATTTAATTTCTTTGATCAAACCCGCCCGATTTACACCAGAGCCAGGTTCTTACCCGGTTCCAATATCGAAAACAGTAAATTGGATGAAGTCTTCTTAACCGATGGTTGCTCTGTGTCAAATGCGGATGTGCATCGTTCGATTTTAGGATTAAGGAGCCTGGTTCGGTCGGGTGCTAAAGTCATTGATACCGTCATGATGGGATCCGATTATTATGATCAGGAGCGCAATCAGGAAGAAGGATTTGATGATGGCACCAATACCAATTACCAAATTCCATTGGGTATCGGTGAAGGCTCTCATATTGAAGGTGCAATTTTGGATAAAAATGTTCGCATTGGGCGTGGCGTAACTATAAAACCTTTTCCCAGGGGCACTGATTTTGAAACCGAATATTTTTATGTGCGTGATGGCATCGTGGTAATTCCGAAAAACACTGCCATTCCGAATGGATTTTATATCGGACCGGAACCAAATCCGGATTAATTGGTTAAAATAGTAGAAAGAGGGTGGGACGAGGAACCCGCCCTCTTTTTTGAATGTTGATTGTTACTATTTTTTATCAAAGATGAGGACAATTAAATATGAATGCTGCCAAAGGCGAACGCCCGAATGTGAGTCATGCGGATATTGAAATTTCCTGGCATACACTCACAACCACTGAAACCATTAATAAGTTAGACTCACACTTCGAAAAAGGGCTTAGCTCGTCTGAAGCCGAAAAAAGACTGATCCAGTATGGACCAAATCAATTAGAGGAAGGCAAGCGGATCACTTTTTTTCAAATGGTTATCGGTCAATTAAATAATTTTGTTGTCATTTTATTGATTGTTGCTGCCGCAATTTCTGCCATTTTGGGGGAGTGGGTGGATGCCAGTGCCATTCTTGCGATTGTCATCCTGAATACCATTATGGGTGTGGTCCAGGAGAATCGTGCCGAGCAGGCTTTGGCTGCATTGAAAAAGCTGGCTGCGCCGGACGCCCAGGTGTTAAGAAATGGGCGCCGCGAAACAATTTCTTCCACTAAATTAGTGCCCGGAGATATCGTCTTTTTGGAAGCAGGGTTTTTCATCCCGGCAGATGTTCGTTTGCTGGAAGCCATTAACCTGCGTGTGGAAGAGGCAGCTTTAACAGGTGAATCAGT
>CAZPIM010000117.1:0-3333 GCA_964586385.1 uncultured Anaerolineaceae bacterium | reverse complement strand
TGGGTTCAGCCACTGTGATCTGTTCGGATAAAACCGGTACTTTGACGCAAAATGAAATGACAGTTACCCGAATTTGGAGCGACGGTCACTTTGTGGATGTGACAGGTAGAGGTTACAAGCCGGAAGGTGAATTCCAAATCGATGGAAAACAGGTCGATCTTACTTCTTATCAAGGGATTTTAACAACGCTCTGGTTGGGAACATTAAACAATGATGCGCAGCTTGAGAAAACGGAACAAGTTGAAGGAGAGCCGGGTTATCGCATTATTGGCGACCCAACGGAAGGCGCAATGATCGTAGCTGCAGAGAAAGCCGGCGCTTATCAAGTGACATTAAATAAAGGCTATCCGCGGGCGCAGGAAGTACCATTTGATTCTGTGCGAAAGCGCATGGTGACCATTCATGTGATCGATGAACCGAAAAAAGAAGACAGTTCCCCATTTCATGATCAGAAAGAACTGAAACATTATGTCATTGCTGTCAAAGGAGCACCCGATATTGTTATGAATCTTTGTACCAGCGCTCAAACCATTGATGATTATCAAACTGCGCTGGATTCAACAATGCGAACAAGAATTTTGACAGCTAATGATGACATGACAAAAGACGCTTTAAGAGTTCTTGGTGTCGCTTACCGCGTTGTGGAAACCATTCCTGATTTGGAAGACCTGGAAGCGCTTGAAAAAGATTTAATATTTGTCGGTTTGATTGGCATGATCGACCCTGCCCGGATTGAAGTAAGGCCAGCACTGGCTTTAGCACGCGAAGCAGGCATTCGTACGATTATGATTACTGGTGATTACCCCAATACCGCCAAAGCAATTGCAGAAGATATCGGTCTGTTACAAAAAGGTCACCGTGTCGTTTCCGGGCAAGAACTGAGTGAAGTAACAGATGAAGAGTTGACATCAATTGTTAAAGAAACCGATGTTTTTGCCCGTGTTTCGCCGGAACACAAGATGCGCATTGTAGACGCATTAAAGGCAAATGGAGAAGTTGTGGCAATGACAGGCGATGGTGTCAATGATGCACCGGCAATAAAACGGGCTGATATTGGCGTGGCGATGGGTATTACCGGGACCGATGTTGCCAAAGAGACAGCTGATATGGTTTTAACCGATGATAATTACGCCAGTATCGTTTCAGCGGTAGAACAGGGCAGGATCATTTATTCCAATATTCGTAAATTCGTCTATTATTTGATTTCCTGCAACATGGCAGAAATTATGATCATTTTCCTGGCAACCGCATTTGGCAGGTTTTTGTATCCTTTTGCATCTGAGCAGGTTTTTTCGCCGTTGACTGCAATCCAATTATTACTGCTTAATCTGGTGACCGATGGTGCACCAGCGCTAGCACTGGGCACAGAAAAAGGTGACCCGGATATCATGCAGCAAAAACCACGGCCATCCAAAGAACAAATCATCAATCGTCAAATGATCTCAGGTGTATTCATCCAAACGATTGCCATAACTGCCGTAACACTGATTGCCTTTGGGATTGGACTTCGTCACAACATAGTTTTTGCAGAGACAATGGCTTTTATTACACTATCTTCATCTGAGCTGTTACGGGCATTTACAGCCAGATCCGAGCGCTATCCCATTTTGAAAATTGGCATTTTTAATAACAAGTGGATGAACATAGCAGTGCTATCCTCCTTAGTTTTGCTGATGGCAATCTTATATGTGCCATTTTTCAATACCATTTTTGACACAGTTCCTCTGGGATGGCAGGAGTGGAAACTCATTCTACCGTTATTGATCATACCTTCGCTTGCAGCCGAGTTCGTTAAATATACTGGCATGATGAACAAGAAAAAAACGATCAACAATTAGAATTCGAAAGTTCATTTGTAAATTGATTCGAGCTGATAAGATTCGATCTCTTATTTACACCGAAAAGATTTGAATTCACTTGCAATCATCTAAAGATTAAGTTTCAAAATTCTGTTTATCGGGATGGAATTGGTTCTGAAAATGGAATAAATCTCTTTGGAGTGGTTTAAAACTCATACGATGGATGGGCGAGGGACCCAAAGATTCTAACCGCATTTGATGCATACGGGTTCCATATCCTTTGTGTTGAGCGAAGCCATATCCAGGGTAGGTTTGTTCGCAATCCCGCATCCAGGCATCCCTGGTCGTTTTCGCGAGAACAGAAGCCGCCGCAATACTGAGGGAGCGTTGGTCACCCTTGATCAAAGCGGATTGTTCCATATTGACATCTGACAAATGCAATGCGTCAATCAATAAATAATTTGGTTGAGGAGCTAATTGTTCCAAAGCACGTTTCATTGCCAGGCGTGTGGCACCCATGATGTTAATCTGGTCGATTTCTTCATGATCAGAAAAAGCTATTCCCCAGGAGATGGCTAAATGCTTAATTTCACCTGCCCAGAATTCCCTTTGTTTGGCATTCATTTGCTTGGAATCGCGTACACCGGATAGATTTGAAAGGATATCCGGATTAATCGGCAATATTACTGCGGCTGCACAGACTGGTCCCGCCCAGGCTCCCCGCCCGGCTTCATCAAGTCCGGCAATTGGAAACAAATCTTTCGCAGCGATAGCGAATTCAAATGATAAATCAGGAGATGCTGGAATCTCAAATTTTTGTTTGCGAGCGCTCATAAACCCCCAGGCGTGCATTGCGCCGGATTGTGAGCAAATCATAAGCCATTTTTAGCGAGTCTTTGATAATGTGCAGACGAGTACCGGGTTTGTAATACCAGGTTATTGGCACCTCCGATATGACGAAACCTAACCTGCGTGCAATAACCAACACTTCTGCATCAAAAGACCAGCCTTGCAGTGTCTGAATGCGAAAGACCTGTTCGGCAACCTCATCACGGAATGCTTTAAACCCACATTGGGTATCTTGCAGACCCGGCAGGACTGACCAGCGAACCATGCTATTAAAAATTCTGCCAATAAGGTGGCGATATTCCGGCTCATTAATTCGCCGCGATGTGGGCAATTCACGCGATGCAATCGCAACATCATAAGGTTGATCAGTAACAGGGATAAATTTGTTGATTTCTTCGACAGGCATGGAAAAATCCGCATCACAAAAAATGCGATAACGACCCTGAGCAGCCAACATGCCACTCCGTACGGCCAGACCTTTGCCCGGCATTTTTTCCTGTAAAACACGTAAATAGGGCATTTGAGTAATAAAATCTTTGGCGACCTCAAATGTCCGGTCGCTGCTGCCGTTTTCGACAACGACAACCTCGGCTTGATAATTCTGTTTGCTCAGAAAGCTATGCAGTTCCAATAACGAAGGTGGCAATCGTTGCTCTTCGTTGTGTGCCGGGATAATGACAGAAAG
>CAZPIM010000116.1:0-7538 GCA_964586385.1 uncultured Anaerolineaceae bacterium | reverse complement strand
GGCAAAATATCCGAACCATTTTTTACTACAAAAAGCCCATTAAAAGGAACAGGATTAGGTTTATCAGTGGTTCATAGAATTATAAAATCACATGGTGGGCGGATTTTGGTTGAAAGTGAATTGGGTAGGGGTACCCAATTCACTATTTTACTTCCTGAAAATAAACAATATTAAAGTTAAACCGAACGGGCTAAACGGAAACCTAAAGCAGGCGAAACATAATCTGCTAATACATTCTCTCTAGCAGCACAACGCGCTAATTTGTGTGAATAATACCATGCGCCACCTCTGACTACACATTTATTTGTAATAGCATCCTTTTCTTGAGAAGCTTGAAAAGGATAAGGAACCAAATAAGAACTCGTCCATTCCCAGACATTTCCGACCATATCTGCTATGCCGTAGACCGAATCGCCGCTTGGAGAGTAAGAACCATTTGTCGTAGTTGCGCGTTTAGCACTTTCCAATGTGTTACATCGCCATGGATCAAAGAAATCACCCCATGGGTAAATTCTGGCTTCAGTACCTCGTGCGGCTTTTTCCCACTCGGCTTCATTTGGCAATCGGTATTGGGTTTTTAGGTTTTTTGATATCCAGTCACAATACGCAATTGCATCCGATTTAGAAACACCCGCGACTGGATAGTTAGCTTCTCCATCTGCATAATGAAATCCAATCCAATTTTTTGGAACTCGATGACCGGTATTGTAAATAAAAGAATAATATTCAATATTTGATACAGGATATTGACCAATTTCATATAGTGGGAGGTCAATTTTGTGTTGAGGTTGCTCCACTTGAAACATATTCTCTTCAACCCATTCCTCGGCCCATTTTTCAGTTTCCAACAATACTGCGATTTGTTGAGAACTGGTTCCCATTAAAAATTCACCAGCAGGAATAAGAATCATTTCAGGTGGTTTCATAGATTCATTTATCTGATCTCTTCGATTTTGATCTTCTTTTTGGGCTTTTTCGTTTGACATATTATCCTTTATGAAGGTGTTTTAAGAATTTCAGTAAAAGCAGTCAAAATTTCATTTATATGATCATCATTGTTCTGACTAATGGAAAATAAATAACCTTCGTCAGATTTGATTTGATGAACCATAGATTTTTGTATTACATTATCCAATACTTCATACCAATTCATATGATTGTGAATAATTAAACCATATTTTGATAAATTCTGGTAACCACGTTCATCATTTAGTATCCATGGAATGTGAAGCCCCATGAATTCTAGTATGTTTCTATAAAATGCGCCTCTTAAAATCTGAGTATCCCAAAAAAAACCTAAATCTATTATAGGCAAGAAATCAGGCCATTTTTTTGTAATTCCAGAAGGTAAATCTGCCGGTTTAATTTCATTAAGTAAGTTGACCTTGTGATTTGGAGAGCTCATGTTTATCCATTTGGTTTTTGGATACTTTTCATTTATCCTGGCTAAAACGGATTCGAGAAAACTATCAGGTATTTTGGAATTCATCGCGATAGCAATAATAAATGATTCGTCCATGATTCTAACTTTATCTCTTAAGGAATCGTAATCAATAAATTCCGGTATTACCCTTACAGGGGCTGTTACAGACCACAATTCTTGTTGAACTAATGAAGAAACTAAGATGCAATCTGCTAAATGCAGACCCCACCTGAATTTTTCTGATTGCTCGAGTCCACTCCCTGCATTTGATTGAAAATCTGAATAAATTTGCGAAATAGAAAATAGACCTTCTGATTTAGGATACAAATATTGACATTGAGTCTCAGAAAGAAGGGGGATATCAACTATTACTTTCTTTCCACGAGATTTCCAGTGGTTTGTTGTGTTTAACAAATCGGTTTCTGGTGACCCCTCAATAACGATTATATTGGAATTGATGCAAACCAGGTTAGCTTCTTTTGTTCTGTTGGTAAAATCTACAGAATTTATGAGTTCAACAGAATGTAAGCCCATTTTTCGCAGTGTATTAAATAGTAAAATGCCTCGCCACGCATAATTATTGTGTTTAGAAAATGTGGATTTGGTATAGACAAAAACAATATGCACTTTAATTTTCCATGGGTAATTTATTCTTTAGAATTTGCCACAACTTTATTAATAAGTGAAAACCATTGTTCACCAATAATTACATCTTCCCTTAACAATGCATGTTTTTTACCAGCCTGGCCAAGGGTTTTTCGCAATTCTTGATCTTGAATAAACTGACGCAGGTAACTATGCCATTCATCAGGATTTTCTGCTGTCACACCGCCTGCTTGCCATCGTATATAGTCTGGCATTGGTGATGCAATCCAGGGAATTCCTTTTACGCTTGCCTGAACCAACAAACGATCTGTTGATACAAGATGGTAAGGTGTAGAATTTAGTGGAATCAATAAAACATCAATTTGATTTAAAATGTATGGCATTTCTTCTGCAGGTACGCGGGGGAGAAAAACGCGACGATTTTCTGAAATATTTTCAAACAATTTATAAGTTACTGGGTCACCGCAAACGACTAGTCGAGTTTGTGGATATTCTCGCAAAATTCGAATAATAATTCGACGATATTTTTGAACATCTTCAAAATTTCCTTGAATTCCTACAAGGCCTATATTTACACTGGTGCGCAGAGCATTATACTTCTGCCACTGTTCATTTTTCTTTGACCATCCAAATGGAACAACTTCAACGTTGTATCCAGTTTCTTTGATATGGGCAGCCATTGATTCACCGGGTACTGTGATTAAGTTGGCAAATAGCATTGCTGCAGTATAAGACCTTGATTTTTCAAGAGAACCTAATCCTGCATTAGTATAATCTGGGTGGTTGATAGGCATATATTCAAAATCATCGTCTAAATCAAGAACCAATGGAATGCGTTGGGCGGAATAACTCGCCATTTTCTCCATCATAGCGGGGTTAACATGTGCATTGAAAGAAACGACGAGATCAATATCTGATTTATTAAAATCTGGTTCAAAGTCTGCAAAAATGACATTCGTTCCGTTTTTTTCTAAGACGTTTTGAAAAGTAAGTATTCTTTCTGATTTGTTTTCTGAATCGGGAACAAGGAAAACAACATTATTCAGAACAACTTTTGTTGATATTTGAATGTCATTTGTTATTCCATTATTTTGGTCGATAGTCAAATTGGGTTCAACTTTTAGTGACTCAATATTCTGTTTCAAAGCTTGGAGCATATTGACCAGGTCAAAACGACGATCGTTTTTTGCCTGGCGAATATTTAATTCAATTAGGGCGGGTAATAAAGTATCTATTTGCTCGAGATTTTTCGCTACTATTTCAGCAGGATTGTGTGCGTGAACAATGCTATCTAACAGGGTTGCTGCAGAAAGAATTTCTGCCTCTGTAACCGGAGTTGGCCGGCCAGTAATATCTTGAAGCATTTTTGAAACAGAAACTGAATCAGTTGGTATTTCTTCGGACGCATGAGTATTAATTTCGAACGTAGAAAGTTTTACACGTCTTTGGATAACCTCATTGTTGGGTTCCAGTGTTAATGCTTTTTGATATAACTTTTCTGCTGATGGATAATCTTCATTTGCAATATATAGATCACCCAAAAGGAGATATGACTCAACGTCTTCTGGGTAATCAGATATGATTTTCTTATAGACATTAACAGCTTCTTTGAAATTGTTGTTTTCAAGATGTGAGATGCCAATTGTTTTACGTTGTTTTAAATCATTCATGTCATAGTCCATAATTTGTGGGTTTTCAATGACAATTTCCATTTTTACCTTTTACCAATTTATAACACATGAACAAAACCAGATTATTTCAGGTTCTATCATAAATTTTGCTTTCAGAGATAAATTTAGCAGATTCATAAAGATTGTGTAATAAAACTTCTCTGAAGCCTGCGTAAATACAAGATAAACATGCATAAGTTATAAAATTCAATATATTAATAAATTCTAATGCAATGATGAGTGTATTATTGATAATTGGGTAGTTTTTTACATTGACTTTACTGAACCTTCACTCTTCAAAGAATAAAATGAAAATCATGACGAATATGATTGAATTGACCAAACGACAACAAAATATGATTCCAGAGATGGCTTTTGTCTCAAAACAAAATTATTTGTTGGCTGATTCCAGTTTTAACGATTTGTTTTCAACATTTATTGATGAAATTAATTCAACAACCAGTTTGGATGTAGAAAATATAACATCAACAAACTTAATAAATCCAATAATGATGTTAATGTTCCAAAAGCTATTTGGTATTGAAAACCCCATACAATTAAATATTGATAATTCTCCGCAGGGGTCGCCAGTTAATAGCGTTTTGACGCAAACCAGTCGAGAAGGACATATTGCGCTCGATTTTGGTGTTCCCGTTGGAACAAGTATAAAGTCAACAATGGATGGTAAGGTTACTTTCGCTGGTTGGAATGCTGAAGGATATGGCAATTTGGTTATTGTTGAAAATGGAGAATATCAAACCTATTATGCACACCTGTCAGAAATTCCAGTAACTGTTGGTCAATATGTCTCTTCAAGTGAAATTATCGGAATTTCAGGTAATACAGGAAATTCTACTGGTCCACATCTACATTATGAAGTAAGAAAAAATGGAGTTGCAATAGATCCAAGGGCTACATTAAGTCAGTAATTAATAGATTTATGCATCCTTTCCGATCTTTTTATATCTGATTTACGCAATTGATTGATTCAAAATGCTAACCTTATTTGGTATTAATCGTTTTATATTTTGGTAGGCGGAAAGAATATTATATGGTTTTTGATATCAGTGAAGACGAACTTCCAATTTTTCAGGCTGAAACTGAAGATCACTTAACGACTCTCGAGGATGGTCTCGTTCGTCTTGAACAAGATGATAGAGATCCTGAATTGCTTCAAGCGTTGTTTAGATCTGCCCATACCATTAAGGGAACCGCAGGAATGATCGGTCATAAAAGACTGGTTGAGATTACTCATGTTCTTGAGAATGCATTTGATGCTGTTAGAAAGAGCCAACTTCCTATTTCAACTAACCTTATTGATTTATGCCTTGATACAGTAGATATATTGCGGTCTTTACGTGATGAAGTCATTACAAGCGAGACAAGTGCTTGTGATGTGCCACAAATGATTGAATCATTTAAAACATTTTTAGAATCTACAATGGATTCTACACGGGAACAAAAAAGTAAAGTAGAAGATAATTCAAAAACTAAAATACAAGCTGAAACGCCAGTAGAAAAAGTAAGTGAAATTAAGCAAGCCGAAAAAACAAAAAGCAAAAAAACAACAACTGAGCTCTCTGATGTAAAAAATGCACAAAAAGAATTGCATATTGAAGTAGATATTTCATCAACAAGTGTTGCGTCTGCCGCTCGCGCATTCCAAATACTTATGGTTCTTCAAAGTGCTGGAGAGATTGTTGATTTAGTTCCGACTCAAAAAACAATTGAAAGTGCTGCTCCGGTCGGGCATCTATCTGCACGAATAATTCCAAGTAAATCAGAAGAAGAAATAAAAAAAGAAATATTAAATGTTCCGGAAATAGATAGACTTGTTTTCAAAAATGAAGTTATATCCCTGGTCGATACTACAAGTGGTGAGAGCAGTTCAAAAGCTGCTACTCAGCCAGAATTTGAAGTATCACGACTAGGTGAATATCTATTATCGAAGAATTTTATTACTGCTGAAGAACTACAAACTGTTCTAGAAAAACAAAAAACATATCCTCCAGATAGCGCTCCACTTCTTGGGCAATTACTTGTTTCAATGGGATTGCTCACTCAATCTGTTGTTGATCATGCAATTGAAGAGACAATGAATCAAAAACGGACTGCGATTTTAAGTGGAGGTGACAGTGCCAAATCTGGTGACCATTTAATTGATCGTACTGTGAGAACTAGCGTTGAGCGATTGGATGCACTAATGAATCTGGTTGGAGAATTAATCACTGATCGAAATAGATTGATCAAGATTCATTCTGCTTTTGAACGCGATTTTAGAGGCAACGAAAACACAAATACTTTATCTGAAGCTGTTGTTCATATTGGAAGAATTACTGATCAATTACAAGAAGAGGTGATGCATATTCGGATGCTCCCTGTTGCAAATGTTTTCAAAAAATTCCCACGCATGGTCAGGGATATGGCACAAAAGGTCGGAAAAGAAATAGACCTGGTTATTCGCGGTCAAGAAACAGAATTAGATAGATCAGTAATAGAAGAAATAAATGATCCGCTCATTCACCTAATCAGAAATTCTGTTGACCACGGCATAGAATCTCCAGAAAAGCGTTTGGAAGAGGGAAAAGAAAAACGTGGAACCATTATTTTGTCAGCTCGTCACGATCAAGGTCGAATTGTAATCACAGTTGAAGACGATGGTGGGGGGATTAATATTGATAGAATAAAAGCTGCGTCAGTTAGAAAAGGTGTTATTACACAAGCCGAAGCTGATGGCATGTCTGATGATAAAGCCATTGATCTCATCTTTGAGTCAGGACTTTCTACTGCAGCCAAGGTGACCGACATATCAGGGCGGGGTGTTGGTATGGACATTGTCAGAAGTAATATTGAGCGCTTAAACGGTTCCATTCTTGTAGATTCGGTTCCAGGCAAGGGCTCTCAATTTCAAATTATTTTGCCGTTAACCCTGGCAATTGTGCCAACTTTATTGGTAAAAGTTCGTGAATCGGTTTTTGCGATTCCGCTTGTAACTGTAGTTGAAACTCAAAAGCTTATAGATCAAAAGTTTCAAACAGTTAATGGAAAATCCGTTGTTGTATTGCGTGAAAAGATAATACCGCTAATTAAACTGGCTGATGTTTTTGATCTTAAAGCAGATAAACATGAAACCAATTTTTCTTATGTAGTAGTTGTAAGAACAAGCAAGCAAGAAATTGGTATTATTGTAGAACATTTAGTTGGTGAAGAAGAGGTTGTTGTAAAATCCTTCGGACATGTAATAGGCGAAATACAAGGAGTTTCTAGTGCAGCAATTTTGGGAGATGGACAAATTGCATTAATTGTTGACGTTCAAGGTTTAATTAAATTATCTGCAAATCACTAACAAAGGGAAAAAATGACCGAGCTAAGATCAATTTTTACTGATGAGTTTGTAAACCTTCTAACAAAGATTTCAAAAGAAGGAATAGAAAATGCCTCTAAAGGCTTTGCAGGTATGCTTGGGAAAGAATTAACAGTAAAAAGTTCCACTGCAAAATTAGTCAAACTTTTAGATATTCCTAAGATGCTAGGCGGACCTGAAGACGAAACTGTGGCTATCTATTTAAAAACAGAAGGTGGAATTGCTGGGCAGATGATGTTGGTAATGCCTTGTGAAAAAGCTTTTGGCCTCGTAGATATGATAATGGGTGAACCAATTGGAACTACTACCGTTTTAGGAAAAATGGAAAAGTCGGCTTTGCAAGAACTTGGAAATATTACTGGTACATACTTTTTAAATTATGTATCAGATAATACTGGACGATCAGTAAGGCCCACCCCGCCAGCGGTGCTGGTTGATATGTGTGCGGGCAACATTGATATTTTTTTTGTGCAAA
>CAZPIM010000115.1:0-7728 GCA_964586385.1 uncultured Anaerolineaceae bacterium | reverse complement strand
CGTTTTGACCTGGCATTGATGTTTGCCAAATATGCTGAAGACCTGGAAGCCAATGAACCAGAACTCGTGGAATTTGACAAGCGCACGGACCATCATCCCGGCAGCATTATCCGATTGCGGGACGCACGCCATCCGCTGCTGGATCCTCAAAAGGTCGTCCCAATCGATGTGGAATTGGATGAAAACACCTTTGGCTTGGTCATTACGGGACCGAATACCGGTGGGAAGACAGTCAGTCTGAAAACGGTTGGTTTGATGATCTTAATGGCACAAAGCGGATTACACATCCCAGCCGAATCCGGTTCAAAGTTAAGTGTCTTTAAAAACGTATATGCAGATATTGGAGATGAGCAGTCCATTGAGCAATCATTATCTACATTTTCTGGTCATATCACCAATATCACCCGCGTTTTAAAACACGCCGATGCGCATTGCCTGGTACTTTTTGATGAATTGGGTTCCGGAACAGACCCACAGGAAGGCTCTGCATTGGCACGCGCCTTACTCTCCTATCTGGTGCGTAATAAAATCACATCTTTTGTTGCAACCCATTATCCCGAATTGAAGGCGTTTGCCCACAACACCCCCGGAATCATTAATGCAAGCATGGAGTTTAATTTACAAACACTTAAACCCACCTACCACCTGATGGTTGGGTTACCGGGTCGTTCGAATGCGCTAGCGATCAGCGAGCGACTGGGTTTGCCGCTTGAAATCGTCGAAGACGCACGCAGTCTGGTCGACCCGACAGAATTACGTGCCGAGGATCTTTTGAACGAAATTCACCGCCAGCGCGGTATTGCACGCAAAGAGAGAAAAAATGCAGAAAAAGCACGCATTCAAGCCCGGCGTGTTGAGAGGGAGTTGAATGAACGGCTGGCAAAAGTAGATCAGGAGCGCCTCACCATTCTTGAAAATGCCAGAAAAGCAGCCGAAGATCAAACCAGGCAACTGGGAGAAGAACTGGAAGCCATTCGTAAAGAGCTTTCCCGGGCAAAATTGCCGCTCGACATGATAAAAAACATAACGGAAAAGGTGGAAGAAATCGAAGAGGATGTGTCACTCCCAATTCTCCCCAACCGTAAAAAAACCATCGATTCTCGAAAGCCTTTGTCGATCGGTGAAAAGATCATGGTTAGAACTTTGGGAATGAAAGGTGTTTTAACTGCCATCGGTGAAGAGGATGCCGAAGCACAACTCGGTAATTTGCGTGTACGCGTATCCTTTGACGACATTTTACGTGGAGGGGAAGAGGACGATCAAAGTACTGAAAACGAATCCGGACAACCAAAAATCAGCGCACGGGCACGTAAAGCGTTATCGATTATGGGCGAGAATCCTTCGAAACCCAGTATACTGCACGCCTCACCAGGAATGGAATTAGACATTCGCGGCGAAATGTCCGAGGACGCGATGGATAAAATGGATCGTTTCATTGAATCCGCCTATCTCTCTGGAATGCCTTTTGTGCGCATTATTCATGGCAAAGGGACTGGCAAACTGCGCCAGGTAGTGCGTGAAGCTTTAAGCAAGTCCTCCTTTGTCGACCGCTGGGAAAGCGGCACTGACCGTGAGGGCGGCGATGGTGTCACTGTTGCTTTTATGGGCAAGGATTAATTGAAAAGATCGATAGTGGATTCCCCATGCACTACCGATCTCTTACGGGCTGGTCCCCTTCCATTCCAGCCCCCGTTGGCGACTTCATATTTATAGTTATAAGGTTTTGGCGTTGACGAAACGTAGACAAAACATCATGTGATATATAATATCACGTCTACACCAAACCGGCCAACGGAGGAAATTCCAAATTAATTGTCCTTTTTATCTCATTTGGAATCATTTGTTTTATCGTTTGAATACATTTGTCCCGTTTTAACAAGTCTTCATTGGTATCCATCCCCTGGGCAAAATGTATCTGATAGGTTAATTCGATTGTATGCCACTCAAACCAGAGCGACTTTTCTTTTTTTCTAATTTCATCCAATTGATTAATAAATTCTTCTGCTATAAGATATTGCTGATTTTTTATTGCTTCCAGGGCAGATAAGTAAGCATATGCACTACCGGCACCGGCAATCCCTAGTTCACGGGTCATTTCGGAAATATTTTGTAATTCGATTAATAAATCAGAATTCCTCGTATCGAGATACAGCAACATTGCTTGTTCCGATCTGCCAATCAATTCAATCGCTCTAAAGCCATATAATTGACAAAGATGTATTATTTCTTGCAGGTTTTCCAGACCGGTTTCTTTTTCACCCATCAGATATTGGGTAAACCCCAGATCCTTTTGATTAAATAAAATCTGGTATTTTGATAAGCTAAAGGATAATGCTTTTTCGAAGTATTCTTTCGCCAAATTAAGATTGCCCAGATATAGAAAAACACGTGCCTGAGCATTAAATATTAATCCGTGTGTTCCAACGAATTCATACACTTCGGAAAGATGAAAACAATTCTTGATATGGTCCCAGCTTTGATAGAGTTTGCCTAATTTTAGCGTGGCATAACTTGTATATATTGATGCCTGTAATGCCATGTTCCAGGCGGAGTAAAATTCAGAAATTTGTAAACAGACACCATAATGGTCAATTGCTCTTTGAAAAGCTCCCTGTGAATAAGCAATCGTGCCTAAAATTAATTCAACGCGAGATTGTAAGGGGGGGTCATGGTGGGTTCGAAGTGTTTTCTCGATATTCTTGCAGATTTCGTAGGCGTTATTATACTCACCTGCATATAAGTAAGAAGAAGCCAGAAAATAGTTAGATTCAGCGACCATCAAATGATCAAACTCAGTTTTTGCGAGGGGAAAAAGCTGGGCTATTTCTTTCAGCAACAGGATCGCCTGACTGGGCATGGATTGTTGCAACAGTAGATTGACTTTGCGATTTTTGACCCGAATAAACTCTCCAAAATGATTCAGATCAAGAAAATTTGCGGCGTGGTCCAGATATTGATTTGCAAGAAAAAAAATACTGCGTAAACCATACAATTCACCCTGTCCACTAAAGCCAGCACCCAGTAAATAAGGATCATTTCTTTTTTGACCTTCCAGGATCGCCTTTTTGTAACACATATCAGCAGTATCCAGCTCGTGTCTAAATAGTGCCAGATCACCCCACCCGATGTACAAATCATACATCTGTTCGGAAGACAATTCTCTGGTAAGGGAATTAGCAATATCAAGGGCGTTCTGATAGGCATCAAAGGCAGACTGTTCGTTGTAAGTTGTTTGCGACGATCTGGCAAACTGAACCCAATAATTAAAGGCTGTTATGGGTTCTCCTCCTTCAGCAAAATGCGTCGCAATTTTTGGCAGCAAATGACTGTCTTTCGTCGCCTGAAATTCCTTTTCTTTTGCATTCGCCAGCCTGAGATGCAAGATTTCTTTTCTGGCGTTACTGGTTTCCAAAGCTGCAACATCTCTTAAGAATTCGAATTTGAAACGATACACGTTTTTCATAAAAGGCTTCGACTCAAGCGTCACCATATCACTCAGGATTAATACGTCGATTCCCCGGATCAGATCAATTTCGTCTAATTCCAATGCAACCTGCAATTCAGGAAATGTGAATGGATCCCCAATAACAGCAGCACATTCCGCTATTTGACGGCTCAAAAGTGGTAAAAGATTCAAACGATTCCGCAATGTGGCATGAACAGTCCCAGCCAGTGGCAGTTTAGACCATTGCTTTTCATCACCGGGTCCCTGCATTTCGGTCATAGCGCGCATCGTTTCGATCACAAAAAACGGATTCCCACCACACGCCAAATCGATTCGTTTGGAAAGCTGGTCGCTGATTTGATTTCGAAATATGGAGTAGCCGATATGAGAGATTTCCTCCAGAGTCAAAGGCTCGATCTCAATCATCGTAAACGGTTCCATGCTGTGCTGGTTTAGTAAGATTTCATGTAGAAGCGGGTTTTCAATTTCAGGTTGGTAGGCGATGATCATGACAGCTTTATCCTTAAAAAGATGTCTTTGCGCCAGATAAATAAACAGATTCAACGTGTCCGTGTCAGCCCATTGTGCATCATCCAAAAGAATGGTAATTCTTCCATCTTCGGCAATCTTTTGTATTAACTGGTGGAGCGCTTCCATTACATTGATTTGATTATCCATCAGCACAGATTCATCGATCAAATTGCCAGACCAGTATTGTTGCAATTCAGGAAATAACGGAATTAGTTGAATCCCCCAAAAAGAATCGATTTTTCGCCAGTCGTTCTCGGTAAGATTCTCACGAAAATTCTCCAATATTGGATGATACGCCATCTTTTTTTGAAAATAATTGGCATGCATCCGAAACAATGGACCGGGAAGCGTATGTTGATTAATAAATTCCTGGAGAATCCGTGTTTTCCCGCTGCCAGATTCACCTTGCAGAAAAACAATACCCCCTCTCTGACAAGCCATTTGTAAATTTCTTATAATCGATTCTTTACCGGTGAATGGTATTTGTCGTAAATTATTTGAGGGGAAAATGGTCGAGGTATTTTCCGGTGAGCGGAAACGAAAGTCATCGATTTGAGTCATCAATTTGCGGAGCGGAATCTCGTAGTTATCGAACCAATCGTACCCAACTTCCTCGATGTATTCCTTTCCAAAAGAGAAAGCCTGAGAATATTTTTGCTGTCGAAATAAAACTTCAATTTTTAAGAAGACGGCCAGCGGGTATTCATAATCAAAATCCAGTTCAATAATTTTTGCAAGCCAGGATGAGGCACCGTCAAGATCTCCTACTGCGATTAAATGCTGGCTGATACGGATCATCAGATTCAGTCGTTGGTTTTGTAAGCGCTTGTTGTTTTTTTGAATCCAGTCTTCCAGACTTTCACTCTTGAATGTGCTGATACCGGACATGAGATTTGGTGTTTCCCACATATTGACAGCATTGATCATTTTTTGAAAGACTGCTTCGGGCAAAGGACGATTTTCAACCGACAAAAAGGGTAAGGTCAGTTGTTGATACAACTCCTCGAACTCAATGACGTCTACTTCGACCATTTCATGGTCTAACCCGACCCAATCCCGATCAGTCAGGATGATGTTTGGATCCGGCAATTCCTGCCTGGCTTTACTGAGCAGGTCTCTTAAGTGCTGGCGCGAATTTATTTCATCTGGCCAAAACTCCAGCGCAATTTCTGTCCTTCCCAACTTCCCCTTTTTTAATGACAGATAATAAATTAAGAACCTGACCATTTTTCGGTGAGGGGTAATCGGCTTGTCATCCCAAAACAATGTTGGTGTGCCCAGTAAATGAATCTTCATCCTTTTCTTTACGGCCACCAAATTTCCTCCCTTATGACCTTATGTTTTGCTGATTCTGATAAGCCATTGTTTTTTGTTGCGCAACCCTTAGAGTCTCTTCTGCGGTTGTCAGATGTGTCTCACTTATCGCGCCCAACATTTGCGCTAATTCGCGGAGTCGATTTTCTTTTTGCATCAGGTTCACTACAGTTTGTGTTCTGCCATTTTTTACTTCTTTTTCAACCCGGTAATGTTGGTCACCAAAGGCAGCTAATTGGGGCAAATGGGTTACGCATAAAACCTGGTGTGCACGTGCCAGTTGCCAAAGTTTTTCACCTACTACAAAGCCTACCCTACCGCCAATGCCCTGATCGATTTCATCAAAAATCAGGACAGGAATCTCATCTGCCTGTGCTAAAACCTTTTTTAATGCCAGCATCAAGCGGGCTGTTTCTCCACCGGATGCGATTTTGACCATTGGTTTTAAGCCTTCTCCCGGGTTGGGGGCAATCATAAATTCCACCAGATCGATACCGGTTTCATCAAAACGGACAACTGTCCCGTCTTCCAGTATGAGACCGTCTGGGTCCGCTTGATTGGTAAACCCGACTTCGAAGCGGGCACCCGGCATACTCAAATCGCTCAACTCATTTTCGACGGCAGTTCCAAGTTTTTGGGCTGATTTTTTGCGGATTTGCGAAAGCAGTTGCGCTGTCTTGCTCAAGCCCACTCGGATCTTCTTTTCTTCGTCTTCTAACTCTGCTATACGTTCGGATGAATGGGCTATCTTTTCTAATTCCTTACGGGCGTTTATGGCATAATCCAATACGCGTTCAATACTACCCCCGTATTTACGTTCCAGATTTCGCAATAATTCCAACCGTTGCTCAATCGTTTCCAAGCGGCGCGGGTTATATTCAATTTGATCCATATAATCACGGACATCCCGCGAAAGCTCATCAATCGTCACGGCAATATTTTGACCCTGTTCCAATAACTCATTTTGCGATGAATCGATTTTTGCTAAGGTCGTTAGGGCATTGACCAATTGCCCAACCAGGTCACGGATATTTGGCAATTCCGGTTCGCCTTCATCCAACAAAGCAATCGCAGTCCGGCTCATCTCTGCAAGACCTTCTGCATTTGCCAAACGATTGCGCTCTTCTTTTAATTCCACATCTTCCCCAACGACAGGTTTGGCAGACTCGATTTCATCAGCCTGAAAAGTTAACAACTCAGTTCGCCGGTCTGCATCCCTCTCCTGTTGGTGTAATGAGTCCAATTCGCGTTGTACTTTTCGAAGTTGCCGGTAGTCATCTTTATAGCTTGCCAGTGTATCCAAATCTCCGGCGAAACGATCGATTAATCGAATGTGGTTGCGAACATTTAATAAGGAAAGGTGTTCGGATTGCCCGTGAATATCCACCAACTGACTTCCCAATTCACGTAATAGACTGATATTGACCGACTGTCCATTGATGCGAGCCACTGTCCGCCCTTCTCTTCTCAACTCACGTGTGATGGTCACAAATTCCTTAGCCGCATCATCCAGCAGACTCTCCCGCTCAAGAATTGCCAGCACAGCAGCCTGATTGGTGGCAGTGATGCGAAAAACTGCCTCCAATTGCGCCTTATCTGCCTCAGCACGGATGCTATTGACATCCGTTTTTGATCCAATCAGCGCTTCTATGGCATCCAGAATGATCGATTTCCCTGCACCAGTCTCGCCAGTAAAGGTAATTAATCCCTCTTGAAATTCGAGTTCGAGATGGTCGATGATGGCAAAATTAGAAATGCGCAATTCTTTAAGCATAATTCTGGGGGCTTTGTCCTTAACGTCGAATTTGAATCCCGGATAACCGATAGAAAAGGGAACTGGCCATTAATACAACATATACACCAGTCCAAATAATGCCGAATAAATTAAAACTGCCAAAAAAAAGTGCAATCAGTGCGGGCAGCGCATTGAGTAAAGCACCAATGACCGCAGCTCCGGTGATCACACGAAACAGTTGCATGGAACGTCTTCTTTGAATGATTTTCCGAACCGCCTCAGCGATGATTACTCCGATTACCGGGGCGAGAAAAATTACAAAAAAACCGATAAAATTACTTACCAACCCACCTAAATACCCCAAAATAGCGGCAACCAGCACTCCAAAAATATAATCCTGCGTTTTAGCGGTATCAAAGATTTTCTGTTGCCCGCGAACACATTCTTTACAGCGATATCCCGTGGGTGTTTTGATGGCACACTCACTACAAATTAATTTTTCACAGCGGCTGCATCTTAAAAAGGTCTCACGTTCCGGATGCCGGTAACAGACCGATTTTTCATTTTCTACAACGCTCATATTTGACCACCGGTAATGGGATTTTGTTCCATGTATTTGTTAAGATTCCGATAAAAATAACCCGGATCCTGAAATCTTACGAAGAAAGCCGAGTATTCACTGGCGCTTACATCCACCAGATCT
>CAZPIM010000114.1:2159-7796 GCA_964586385.1 uncultured Anaerolineaceae bacterium | reverse complement strand
CCCCCCTGATATTACTTTTTACACCCCACTTGCCTCAATAAGTTCTATCCATTTTCATATTGAATCCAGCCGTTCATTTTGCTATTGTAAACACGGTAATAAATTAATTAAAGGAGTAAAGATAATGCCTCATATATTGGAAGTAGAAAATCTGGTTAAGAAATTTGGCGATTTCGAGGCTGTCAAAGGGATCAGTTTCGATGTCGAAGAAGGTGAAGTTTTTGGCCTGCTCGGACCCAATGGCGCCGGGAAAACAACCACCATCTCCATGATCACCGGTTTGTATCCGCCAACCAGCGGAACAGCACGGATCGATGGTCATGATATCCTCAAAGAGCCCCTGGTTGTAAAACAAATGAATGGGCTGGTTCCTCAGGATCTGGCACTCTATCCCACCTTATCCGCTCGGGCAAACTTGCAATTCTTTGGACGGGTTTATGGTTTAAGTGGAAAAACGCTCAAGGAAAATGTGGAAGATGTGTTACGGGTCGTTTCATTGACCGAACGCGCAGATCAGGCGATTGAGAAATACTCGGGCGGGATGAAACGGCGTGTCAACATTGCTGCCGGCCTTGTGCATCAGCCGCGCTTGCTCTTTTTGGATGAACCAACCGTGGGCGTGGATCCGCAAACCCGTAATCACATTTTCGAAAGCGTACAGCGCTTGAACCGTGAACGCGGTATGACCATCATTTACACCAGCCACTATATGGAAGAAGTGGAACTGCTTTGTAACCGGGTTGCCATCATCGACCAGGGTAAATTGATCGCCATGGATTCGATTAAGAACCTGGTGGCTATTTTAGGCGGTGGTGTTTTACGTATCGGTGTGCGACATGCGGACGAAAGTCTGCTCTCTGCACTCAGTGCGTTGCCAGCCGTCAAAAATGCCAGCCTGTTACAGACGGTTACCCAAACCCCACCGGAACAACAGGCTCCCGATCATCAGGTTTCTCCGCCTGTTGTTATCAAAATTGAAACGCAAAACAGCCAGCAAGCATTAATCCACGTTATCAGTTATCTGGAAGACCATAAAATTGCATTACTTTCCCTGGATATCCTGGAAAACAATCTCGAAAGCGTCTTCCTGCATCTAACCGGCAAGCAATTAAGGGAGTAAGCCATGAAAATCATCAGTATTGCCTGGAAAGATATCAAGGTATTTTTCAAAGAACCAGGTTATTTGATTTACCTGATCGTTTTACCCCTGGTTTTTATTCAATTGTTTACCGCACTCTTCTCTGCGTCCGTCGGGTCAACCGATGATACCAATCAAATTTCACTGGCAGTGGTCAATCTTGATCCTAACGGTGCCCAGGCCGATGTGCTTCTCGAGGGATTAGAAAAGACCGGAACAATTAAACTTATTCCGGTTTCACTCGAAGATGCGGAATCGGATTTTCGGGACACCCGTATCGACCGGTATTTAACCATCCCTGCAAATTTCACACAGAAATTCGAAGCCGGTGAGAAAGTGGCAGTAACCCTCACGGCACTTGATACGCAATCCATGACCATTCAAACCCTGCGTATGTCCACGTATGGTGTCGTCAACAATATGCTGCTCGAAAACAGTATTCTGGATAGTCTGAAACAGTTCTCTGAAATGCAGTCCTCACTTCCTCCCGACAGTCTGATGAACGACTATGAAACACTGACTGCACAGGCAAAATCGCAATTTGCATCTTCGAACCAACGCCCATTAATCGATGTGCGTGTGAAATATCCGCAAACCGAAGCAACAGAAGATCAGGATTTCAGCATGGTCCAGTTTGCAGTACCCGGTTTCACCGTGCTTTTCGCTTTCCTGGTCTCGCAAGCGACAGCCAGATCCATTTATGATGAGAAAAAGAACGGCAGTTTCAGGCGCTTAATGGCCGCACCGCTCAGCAAATTGCAATTACTGGCAGGGAAACTTCTGCCGAATTTCCTGGTGGTCCTTTTTCAAATTCTGGTCATTTTTCTTACCAGTATCATCCTGATGCCGCTGATGGGTATGGACAGGCTTTCTTTAGGTCAGTCACCGCTCACACTGCTGGCAATTTCTGCCAGTGTAGCACTCTGCTCCACCAGCCTGGGCATATTAATCGCTGCCATTGCCAAAACCGAAGCTCAAATCGGTGGTGTAAGTGCCCTGTTCCTGTGGATGATGGGTTTCCTGGGTGGAACAATGGTACCTCTGGATGTAATGAATAATAACATGTTGAACTCTATTTCAAAATTTGTCCCTCACAGCCATGCGGTTGGTGCCTATAAAGCTGTCCTGAGCATGGGTGCAGATTTTAATGCGGTTTTACCGGCACTTGGGATTCTGCTCGGGTTTAGCCTGGTATTTTTCGCGATTGGTCTGTGGCGCTTCGATTTTGATTAGCAAGAAATGAGCATACAATGAATATTTTTAAACATATCATCAATATAGCCTGGAAAGATTTCCAGATTTTGATCCGTGATCGCGGTATGCTGGCTGTCATCATCGCCATGCCCCTACTCTTCGGTTTACTACTCAGCTCAGCCTATAGCGGGAATTACAATAACGCTGCCGGAACAGGTCTGGAAATTCCAGTTGTGATTGCCAACCAGGATAGCGGCCGGTTTGGTCAGCAGGTGGTGGATGTGCTAAAGCAAATTGATGAGCTATCCATCAGCGAGGTGTCTGCCCAAAATGCGCTGGAACTGGTTAATCAATCCGTATTGGAAGGTAAAAACAGGGTAGCCATTGTCATTCCGGCTGATTTTTCCGACCGAATCAATGATTATTCCGGTTCAAGCCTGCAACTCATCGTCGACCCGCAACAAAAGGATTATGGGACTATCATCGGTGGTATTCTCGATTCCGCGCTGGCACCGGTCATTGTGGAAGGGGAGGTACGCTATGGCATTCGTTCCGTGTTGGACGCCAGCGGTTTACGAGAGAGTATGACTCCTGAAATGGAAGCAGCAACCGAAGCACAAACGTTAGGTGTTGTTATGACCCGCCTACAGTCGCAATTGTCTGATCCGATTATCTCGATCGATCTGGTCAGTACCGCTCGTGACCCGAATATGCCCATCAACTTCTTTAATCTGCTCATGCCCGGCTTTACAGTTATGTTTTCCTTTTTCCTGGTCGGAGCCGTCGGTGAATCCATCTTCCGTGAACGTGATGATGGCACATTCCGGCGTTTATTGGCAGGTCCTATTCCACGTGGCGCCATTATTATCGGGAAAATGATCGCATTTGGCACACTCATACTTTTGCAGGTTGGACTCTTATATGGAATCGCTGCCGGATTCTTTGACATGGATCTGGGATCCAACCCTATTGGACTCATTTTAATTACCGTCTGTCTCAGTATGGTCGTCACTTCGATGGGTTTGATGGTGGCATCACTGGCAAAAAGCGGAAAACAAGCCGATTCCATCAGCACCTTGCTGGCTTTTGTGCTTGCCGGATTGGGTGGATGTATTCAATTTGGTCTGACACCGCTCTTTTTACAGGAAAATGCGATTGCCACACTTTCCCGCTTCATACCGCAAGGCCAGGCGTTATGGGGATACTATAAACTGATCAATCAAAATGCGTCTCTGGTTGATATTCTTCCCCAGATTGGCGCATTACTCCTGATGGCTGGTATCTTCTTCCTGATTGCCACCTGGCGCTTGAAATGGGATCCGGCTTAAATCCAAAGGATCAGGGTTTACGATACCAGGTGTATGAATGAATCAGGAAACCAATAAATCTGCGATTACATCCTTTACCCAATAAATGGTTTGCCCGTTTCGGGAGAGCCGGCGAATACTGCCCAGATTATTCCCCAGGGTAACAATCGCCGGTTCTTCCACAGCCGTTCCCTGTTGATCAATAACCTGACCCAGACCAACCGCCGATAACAAGCCGTTACACAGGCAGCGCCGATCTTTGGTGTTCCGCTCCAATCCGCGTTTGTTGGTAAAATGGTCGATTGGCTCCGCAACACAACGTTGGGTCATCAGGCGGGATCCATCCTCTTTCGTCTTTCCCAATGCGCGTTGTTGTAATAATCCGAGGTCGCATACCCGTTGTCTGTTCTGGTAGACGGTATCCTCTGAAAGTGTGCCCTCAAGATTTGCAACTTTAAACGGGTATCCGGTTGGAGAGAATAGCGTGGTTTGAACCAGCTCGGAATCATCAACACCTTCTTTTAATTTATTAAGGATGGCCGTTTTATAAGAGGCTTTCAGACCAGATTCCTGCGATAAGGCAAATATAGACCCGACCTGGACCCCATTTGCGCCCAGGCTTAATGCAGTTTGAATTTTCTCATGGGTGCTGTAACCACCTGCCAACCAGAAAGGCAGCCCGGTTTGACGAATACTTGCAAAATCCGGTTCATCAGCCTCCCCATAAATGGGTTGACCGCGATCGTCCAGGATCAAAGGTCCCTGAGGACTGGCATTATGACCTCCGGCAGTATGATGCTCAATCACCAATCCATCCGGTTTTTCACTCAGACTTTGTGCCAGGGAACTCGCCAGATTTTCGGATGAAACAATTGCCAAAAACGCCGGGCGGTTTAATGGTACCTTTGTAAATACCCCGTGCGCGAACGTTTTTGGGTCAAAAACCAGTTGAAAATCCTCGCCGCTTTCACGATATAAAACGACTAGAGGATGTGTCACCGGATGATGCGTTGTAAGCAATGAGCAAATTTTGGGTAAACCATCCGGATTTCCTGCCCCTACGATCATCCCATCCACCCCTGCCAACATTGCACCGTACATGCAGTAAATTAAAGGCAGTTCAATCTTGTGCATAAAATTTATAAATATGCGGCCCGAATGACCTTCTTTTGCCAGCCAAACTTCCGCAAAACAGGTAGCAATTAAAAGTTCAATGACCTCGTCTTCCATCGTCAGTTCCACCGGACCCTGTGAACTCACGGGTTTGGGTATGAGCTTGTTACCACTCAGATTATGCACGACCTGTTTCGGTGGATATTTAAAGCGTTCATCCGGTTTCTTCCCGTTTTCGATAAAATAGCGGTCAATGATACGCTGACCAATCTGACAGGAAAATTGATTGTCGAAAGCTAGCAGCGCCCTGCGGATATGTCCACCCGGGTCGCCAAGCTGTAATAAGCGTGTGTAGACCACATCCAAACCGGTCCCGGATACCGTTCCTGCGGTGATGCCGGGCTTTTCTTTTGAAACCGCCTGCGCTAAACGCCAATTGGAAACATAGACACCCATCCCACCCTGGATAAGTTTAATTTCATCAAGGAATTTCAATACACATCTCCTCAGTCAATACACTTGTACGCGAATACGGTCATTGACCGTTAAATTTGCAAAACAATCAGATTTCACATGGAAAAATATCGGAAACCGGAAAGAGGCTTTCAGTTTATAACCCCTTAAGTTGAAATTCGTATTGCTTTTTTTTAAGAAGAGACTACTTTCTCTTGTTGGAATAAATAAAAATTCCATAGCAAGGATCGGAGTGCCACAGATCTCCAGCTTGTTATAATGTATTGCAATAGCTTGTTTGGAAGGAAAATGAATGACGAAAACAACCCATTCTGTTCTAACAAAGACCAATGCGCTGGATGATCCGCGCTGGAAGGCATTTGTCACCCGGGATCCTTCGGCGGTTGGTCAATTTTATACCGCAGTCATCAC
>CAZPIM010000114.1:0-2059 GCA_964586385.1 uncultured Anaerolineaceae bacterium | reverse complement strand
TGGATATCCAGGGTACCGTGTTCCAGCAACGGGTATGGCAAGCCTTGCGTCAGATTCCACCTGGAATGACCGCCAGTTATGCAGAAATTGCCAGCCGGATCGGTTCTCCGAAAGGGGCAAGGGCAGTCGCCGGAGCTTGTGCATCTAATTATCTGGCAGTGGCGATACCATGCCATCGCGTGGTGCATACCGATGGCAGCGTATCTGGTTATCGCTGGGGCGTGGAGCGCAAAAAAGCCTTGCTGAAAAGAGAATCCGACCAGGCATGAGCGAAAAACAATTTTTTCCTTATGGACAACACGCCATCGAACACCTTAAAAGTCGGGATGCGAGGCTGGCGATAGAAATTGATCGCATTGGTAAAATAGAGCGCGAAATCATTCCGGATCTTTTCCCGGCTTTGATCAATTGTATCGTCGGGCAGCAGATCTCCAATAAAGCCGCAGCGACGGTGTGGATGCGTATGCAGGACCGCTTTGGTGAAATCAGCCCGGAAATGGTTTCCATCCGGACCGAAGAAGAAATACAAAAATGCGGGTTGACCATGCGAAAAGCCGGGCATATCAAAAATATTGCCTCAGCGGTTCGGAAAGGTGACTTGCAATTGGAGCAACTGCATTCTCTTCCGGATGAAGCAGTCATCCAAGCCTTGGTCACCTTGCCGGGAATTGGCGTTTGGACGGCAGAAATGATTTTAATCTTTTCGTTGCAACGACCCAATATCCTTAGTTGGGGCGATCTGGCCATCCGGCGTGGAATTTCGGTGCTTTATGGTGAAACACAACTCACAAAAGCCCGGTTTGATGATTACAAAGCGCTGTACACACCGTTTGGTAGTGTTGCGTCTTTATATCTATGGCAGATTGCCAGAGAAAACAGATTTAATCAAAATAGTACACAAACCTGACCGAAAAGCGGAACTAATAGAAGATTATAAAGTTACGCCTTTTCATAAAGCAAGTCTGTTCTGGCAGCCATGATGAAGTCATTTTTATGCAAACCGTGAATCACATGCGTCCACCAGTTAACCGTCACCTTGCCCCACTCCACCAGTAAAGACGGGTGATGATCTGCATCATCCGCTATTTTTGCCACCTGGTCGGCGAAAGAAATTGCCTGGTTAAAATTCTTAAACTTAAAAACCCGTTGCAAACGGAGTTCGGAGTCAATTTCCAGTGTATTCCAGAGGGGTAATTGTTCAGCCAACGTCTTGATTTCCAGCGCATTCAAACCCACGGAAGAAGCGTTGACGGGTATAAAAGATTGATTCGCAAGTTCGCTCATCGTTTATCCTTTCCAAATTTAACCAATTTTAACCCTCTGATTACTAAAAAAGAAATAAAAGAGAAAGGTTGAAACGAAGTTCTGAAAGTAAGTTACTTGTATGCGATCTGAGAGGTGGTTTTTCTCATTCTTGTCGCTCATTCATTCTTATGATAGAATCTTTGGACGCCGGGAGATATAAATTCCTGCCGGGAGAGATGGCCGAGCGGCTTAAGGCGCCTGTCTTGAAAACAGGTGTGGGGCAACCCACCGTGGGTTCGAATCCCTCTCTCTCCGCTAAAAAACGAATACGTTTTTTGCACCCGGGGAGGTGCCAGAGTGGTTGAATGGGGCCGCCTGCTAAGTGGTTGTCGGGTGTAAAGCCCGACCGAGGGTTCGAATCCCTCCCTCCCCGCCAGAAAAAAACACGCACAGCTTGATAAGTGCGTGTTTTTAATTACTTGAAAATGATACAATGATATTCAACATCAACCTGATTTTTCAATAGATCTTTTAGATTTTTCCTTGTATTTGACTTCAAAGTTCTGCAGCCCAGGAAATCTATTCAAACTTATGAGTAACTACACCCATCAACCTCAGTTCACAAATTAAAGCGAAAATTTCAGGCTGCTGATATACTAAGGGGAGAAAAAATCAACCTATTTTTTTCTCAATTTAAATATATTATATTTGCGACATTTTCTCATCTGCCGAATTAAGAAATAACCCGGAGAACTTAATCATGCGTCGATTCTTCAAAAAAATTGAAGGGCAATTTTCCAATCGACCATTGCTG
>CAZPIM010000113.1:5672-7812 GCA_964586385.1 uncultured Anaerolineaceae bacterium | reverse complement strand
CCTTTCCAGCCTCATTAATTTTTCATAGGAGCATATTATGATCAAACTCAGTCGCGTCTTCTTTATTCTTTTTATCCTTTTATTCACTTTCTCAACCACAGTCCACGCAGAATTTGAAGTCCCACCGGGTGGCATTGCCATCATCGGTTTTAATTTTGATGATGCCGACGAATTCTCATTTGTTTGTACCACTAATATTCCAGAAGGGACTGAAATTCGATTTACCGATAACGGTTGGACCTCCACAGGAGCTTTTCGTTTAGCGGAAGGAATTCTTTCTTGGCGTACTCCAGGAGGGTGTAGTATCGGTCAGGTCGTTTTCATAAAGGTTTCTGATCACAGCAGTAATATTACTGACACTTTCTCCTTATCAAGTGATGGTGACCAAATCCTTGTTTACCAATTTCTTTCGGAAGCAAACCACTTTATATTTGCCCTGAACTCAAGAGGGACAGGTTGGCAGCCCACCGCCAGTGACGCGTTTTCTTCTGCACTACCTCCTGGTCTTAATAACACCAACTCTATCGCACTGCTGGAAATCGATAACTCCGTCTATACTGGACTTAAAAACTTTACTTCCGTTAATGATGGGTTGGCTTCAATCGTCGATACAACCAATTGGAGCGGATCGAATGACGTCCGGCAAACAATGCCTCCAAAAACAGATACTTTCTACTTCGGAACGACCGCTGTGCAAGTTTCATCTTTCACTGCTCAAACCAAATCACTACATATACCATTCGCTTTATTCTCGGCTTTTATTCTACTTTTCTTAACAGGTTTCACATTTAGAAAAGCTATTTTTCGCAAACCCAAAGTGAACTAAATTTCTGACAAAAAGAAAAATACAGTTGGGAAATAACCTCATTACATTGACACCTCTGACCTTCGGAATAATTCACATTAAGGTATCCTTTAATTATGAAAAGGACAACATGGAAGAAACTCAATATTCATCATATAAAAACTTGATTATATTGGGCATCAAGCAATCGAAATTGCCAAAATGATTAATTCTCTCAACAAAAATATAAAAGATATGGTTTAATCTTTTCCTACGAGCTACGAGCTCGCGAAGCGCTTCGAAGAGCCGTTAGCTCTGAAGAAGACGAGCTACGTGCAAAAAATAATGGAGTAAATCTATGAACTGGAAAGTCCCCCTAGCAGATCTCGCTTACGGCCCTGAAGAAGAACAGGCCGTACTCAACGTCCTCAAATCCAAATGGCTCACTATGGGAGAAGTCACCGAAACATTCGAGCGCAACTTTGCCATCGCCGCCAACTGCAAATACGCCATCGCAGTATCCAACGCCACCGATGCCCTCCACATGGCCTGCCTGGCACTCGGCATCGGGCCCGGGGATGAAGTCATCGTCCCCTCGCTCAGTTTTGTTGCCACCGCCAACGCCGTCCTCTACACCGGCGCGGATGTCGTCTTCGCCGATATCACCTCCCTGCAAAACCCAACCATCTCGCTGGCGGATATCATCAAAAAGGTCACACCCAAGACCAAGGCTCTCATCGTCATGCACTACGCTGGATACCCTTGTGACATGCAGCAGATCTTCCACTTCGCCCGATCCAATAACATCTTCGTGATCGAGGATGCCGCGCATTCGCCTGGTGCGATTATCAAAGGCGTCTATGCCGGAACCTATGGCGATATCGGTTGTTTTTCCTTCTTCTCCAATAAGAATCTGGCCACGGGTGAGGGGGGTATGATCACCACTGAAATCGATGAAGTCGCCAAGCGTTTGAAATATCTGCGCTCGCATGGGATGACCACGCTGACCTACGATCGCCATCAGGGGCACGCCTACAGCTACGATGTGGTTGCCCTCGGGTATAACTACCGCATTGACGAGATCCGGGCAGCGCTTGGGATTGAGCAGCTCAAGAAGCTCAAAAATAACAACCACCTGCGCGGATTGGCGAATTTCCAGTATCGCATCAATCTGGCGAAAGTCGTGGAAGTGCCGTTTACCAAGTTCAAGGAAAAATCTGCATTCCACCTCTTCCCGATTATCCTTCCGGCCGGCTCGGATCGGCATGCCTTCCAGGAATACATGAAGGAGCAGGCTATTCAGACCAGCATCCATTACCCCCCGATACACACTTTCAGCTATTACAAGAATCGCTA
>CAZPIM010000113.1:2569-5572 GCA_964586385.1 uncultured Anaerolineaceae bacterium | reverse complement strand
CGCCCGATGGGAGATATTGATCTCCTTGTCCAACCGCACAAATTCCCCGCAGCCGTCCAACTACTGATTGGTCTCGGGTACACACCAGGCGCGAATAAACTCCAGGCAGGATACGACCCGAATTCCAATACACTGCCTTTCGAATTGGATTTTTACAACGCCGCTGGCGTATCAATTGACCTGCACCGCCACATCTTTCCTACCTATTGGTCAACATTCGCCTTCTCGATCAACATGGATGTGGTCTGGGAGTCGCCCCAAGCTTTCACGGATTGGAGCGGCAACACGCTCGAACGCCTTTCCCCGGAGCTTAATTTGCTGCATCTGATCATGCACATCACCCTTCACGGCTTGCCGGATGCGCAACAAAAATCTTACGCCGATTTGATCCGTTTGGTGAAAAAATACGAGACTAGCCTGGATTGGGAGCGTATCCATCAGCTCGCTGATCAGTGGGAGTTGCGCACTGCCCTGATTTTTGTCAGCCGTTTCTGCCAACGAAAATTTCAGTTTTCCTTGCCGGGCATTCACGAATATGGTCGCCAGCCGGGAAGACTGCGGGTCTGGCTGGTGGAGAAAGTGCTGACACCGCGCTGGGAGCGTAACCCCGGGCAGGATCATTGGCTGTTGCGTGCAATGTTGAACCTGGCTGTCGTGGAAAGACCGGGCAAGGCGATTTTGTTGGCCTGGAGTGTGTTCTTCCCAACCGCTGACCAGCGATACCACCTACATGGTTTTCCCGTTTCACTCGTCGGGCATTATCTGCGCATTCTAAAAAAGATTTTTGGGAATAAACCAGCGAATCTCATTGATGGTAAAACTGTGGGGCAATCACGCAGCTTGTAATATAGCCTGAAATTTCAATGAATCATTTGGCTAGTTTTGAATTGGCCAAAAATTATAAATTCGATTAAATTACTTAAAACACCCTATACTATAACTAAACCTCATTAACTAATTCCAGAAAAATCCTATGTCCCTGCTCGATTTCCCCTCCATCATTTCTAACTTCATCTGGATCCTGGCGCTCGCCTGGCTGCTGGTCGTCGTATCGATGGCGCGCTGGCAGGCGCATCAGCATGGTCGCAAGTTGCGAGAACAACTCGATCAACCGCTGCAGCAGATCCAGCTCAATGTAGGCGGTTTGCTTTTCTGTCTGGGCATGGGTCTGGTGGCCGATCGAACCTGGGAGATCGTACTCTGGTTTATTTTGGCATTTGTCTTTCTGGTCCAAATCGTTCTGGCTGCCAGAAGTTCAAATACCTGAGATGTAGCGATTATCTTCAGATTATCCGTAAAAAAAACCAAACCTGACACATTTCTCTAATCCCATTTTTGTGGCATAATATATGCACGGGTTTTTGGCCGTTCCGAGGAGGAAAAAGTGCCGTCGGTGCAACGATGCCCTTTATTGGGATTAAAAGATGATGAGCAATCACGCTTGGGATTCGCAAGTGAGAGCCATGCTTGTTATCGAACGGGCAAAGCGAAACCCATTTCAAATGAGCACCAGCGTCAATACTGCCTCGAAAAAGAACATATTACCTGCCCGATTTTCTTAAATGCAGGACAAAAACAGCCGCGCTCGATCTCATCATTCCTACCGAAACCTCAACACGCGCCTCCAGTTTTGGCAAAACAGGCACCTGTTACCCAAATCCCGGAAGCTCCAGCTCTTGAACCCGAAATACCGGCACTTGTTCTGCCCTTAGAACAAGTTGAAGACTATTTACCCGTCTATGAGCCAAAAAAATCACCACGATTTGCCCATATCTGGGAAATTGTCGGTGTACTCATTTTTGGTTTGATTATTCTCGCAGGATGGTGGTTATTCAATAATCGCGATCTTTTTTTTCCAAATCATACGCCTGTCCAGGCTTCCATCGTCAATACAGTACAACCAAGCGTCACGGTTACCGCCACAGAAATTTTTGTACCCAATAGTGCCCACGTGTTAGCGCTGACGACAACGCCCATCGCAACTGATACAGCCGGAACCCCCACAGCTCCCAGCGTGACTGTGACAGCATCCGGGACATCCACTCGCACTACAACCAACACGGCTTCTCCGTCTCCCAGCACGACTTTTTCGCGCACGCCAGTTCCCTCCGCAACTTCCTGCGGACTACCGAATGGCTGGTCGATCTACACGGTAGTTTATGGCGATACCTTCATTTACTTGGCAAATTACTTCAATACCACGGTGAATGCTTTACTAACAGCCAACTGCCTGAGCAGTACCATGCTTTTCCCCGGGCAACAATTATTTCTTCCTGGAACTCTCGTGCCGAGAACTCGCACACCAACGCCATCGCGCACACCGACCCGGACGAATATTCCACCTACAAGAACCCCGACGCGAACACCGACTCCGACTTTTACCGATTCTCCTACTCCATCCTTCACACCATCGAATACACCGATACCTCCTACCAACACTCCCACTGACACACCGACGAACACAAGCGTCCCTCCGACTGACACACCAACACCTCTGCCGACCAATACACCTACAGACGAACCAACACCAACTCCGATCTTCCAGGAACCAACTTTGGAAGGATGATGGGTTGGGGCAGCTTAGAGAAGTAATTTCTTGATTAACAAAACGAGCTTCTGAGATCTCAGAGCTTTTTGTGTTTAAATGGAAGAAATACAAATGCGCAAAATTATTTTTCAGGTAATCAAAATTCTTCTTGGTTTCACACTCTTATTCCTTTCGATTCGTAGCGTGGATTGGTCGATTTTTCAACAAGCCTTGCAGTCTGCGAAACCGGTTTGGTTGCTGGCTGCCTTATTAAGTGTGCTTCTGAGTGTGAGTATGAAAATTATACGCTGGTGGATGTTGTTGAAGAATTTTCAGGTGAAACTTACCTGGATGCGATTGATCACTGCTTATTTCCTGGGTCAGGCAGCCAATATCCTGTTCGTTTTTCGCACAGGTGAATTGGTTCGTATAGGATGGGCACATCAGCCGGATCAGCAGGATCTGGCTGAAATTAC
>CAZPIM010000113.1:0-2469 GCA_964586385.1 uncultured Anaerolineaceae bacterium | reverse complement strand
GGATTTATCGAGGCGAGTTTATGGTTACGGAAACCTGCAAAAGTTTTCCCGGTCATTTTTCTCAGTATTGCTATCTGGCTGGTGATGGGTTTGACAAATGAGCTGCTTTTTACTTCTCTTGGGCTATCTTTGGATTGGCAGGCAGCCGGGTTGGTCATGATTTTAGTATATTTTGGTGTGCTTCCGGCACTCATGCCTGGTAACATTGGGCCTTTTACCTTTTTTGCCCAACTCGCTTTGTTGCCATTTTCGGTTGAAGCTTCTACGGCATTAGCCTTTGCTGTCATTTTATACGTTCTTGTGAATCTACCTATGCTAATTATTGGCGGCATACTGCTCCTAATTCCAAAAACTAATTCACAGCGGGTGCACAATACCAACAGCACTATTTCTTGAAGACTTTCCAAAAATCTAATTTGATCTAATTTTTAAATCCTGCGTACTCTAAAGTAATCATCAGCAAACTTCTTTTAGTAAAATATAAATTAATCCATGACACATCAATCGAAAATTTCAATCATCGTTCCTGCTAAAAATGCTGCCCGAACGCTTAAAGCCTGTTTGCAAGCTTTAATCAATCAGGATGGTTTGCGTTTTGGTGAGGATTATGAAGTGATTCTGGTCGATGATGGATCGAATGATGAGACTTCTGCGATTGGTACTGAAATGGGGGTTAAGGTTATCAGTCAGCAGAATGCCGGACCGGCTGCGGCTCGAAACGCAGGTGCAAATGCCGCCAGTGGTGATTTCCTGCTCTTCACTGATTCGGATTGTGTTCCGCAATCAGATTGGTGTCTTCAGATGCTAAAACCATTTGCCGATCCGGATGTAGTCGGTGTTAAAGGCGCTTACCTTTGCCGGGAACAAACTCCGGTTGCTCGTTTTGTTCAACAAGAGTTTGAACATAAATATGCCCGAATGGCGAAACAGCCAAAAATTGATTTCATCGACACGTACTCTGCTGGGTATCGAAAGTCGATATTTCTGGAAAATGGCGGGTTCGAGGAGCGTTTTCCCGTGCCATCGGTTGAAGATCAGGAATTTTCGTTTCGACTTGCCAGAAAAGGGTATAAATTAGTCTTTCAACCATCAGCCAGAGTTTTTCATTCACATGATCTGAATTTGCGGCAATATGCGCTTCGTAAGTGGGGGATCGGTTATTGGAAGGCGTATATGTTGCGCTGGTTACCAGAAAAGACATTTTCGGACACTTATACTCCTCCCTCACAGCGTCTCCAAATCCTGATCCTTGCTGTTTTTTTGTTGAGTCTTTTAACAAGTTTTTTCTGGCATTGGGTCTGGATACTCAGTGTTTTATTTTTATTTCTATTCTACTTTTCCGCATCGAATTTACTTTTGCAAATCAAAAAAAATGATTCGAAAATTCTTGGGATTAGCCTTCTCTTGATTATGCTTCGTGCACTCACTTTGGGATTTGGGTTGCTGAGTGGATTTCTTTTCCCACCAGATTTTTCAGGATCACCAACTCCTGGTTTAAAAATTGTGGAAAGATCAATAAAACGTCTGATCGATATTGTCGGCGCTGGCCTGGGATTGATCTTAAGTGCTCCAGTGATTCTGATTTCGATGCTGTTGATTAGTTTGGATAGTAAAGGGAAAGTCATTTTCTCACAGGAACGCGCAGGTGAAAACGGTCAGCCATTTAAATTGTACAAGTTGCGAACAATGTTTGACGGTGCTGAAGACCATTTGGAAGAGGTGCTTGGGCAAAAAAAACATAACATGGAAAACCCTATTCTTAAAATCCGCAATGATCCCCGTGTCACGCGTATCGGGCGATTTTTACGGCGTTGGAGCCTGGATGAGATCCCTCAATTTTGGAACATTCTAAAAGGTGAGATGAGTCTGGTTGGTCCCAGGCCTGAAGAAACATGGATTGTCGCGCAATATGACGACAGACAACGACAAAGATTGGTTGTGAAACCAGGATTAACTGGCCCGATGCAAATTTCTGGGAGAGCGGACCTGACCTTAGAGGAACGCCTTATCTGCGAATTGGATTATATTAAAAACTTCTCAATTTGGAAGGATTTTAAAATTTTATGGAAATCAATTGGGGTCATCATCTCTGGCAAAGGAGCTTATTAATTGAAGGTAGTTTATCGGTTTCCAACTTTTTTATTATTGATTAGTGCACTGGGATTATTGGGTTATGGAGTTTGGCAATTTTTTAACCCATTAGTGGTCATCCAATGGTCTACAGCAAGTGAGGTCGATACTCTAGGATTTTCCATTTTCAGGGGTGAAAATCCGAACGGTCCGTTTGAAGTGCAAGTCAATCAAAACATCATTCCTGCAAGAGGTCAGGTCGTAACTGGAAGTGATTACCAGACTACAGACCAGAAAGTGATCGCAGGATCCACCTATTATTATCAATTGCAGGAAATACAAATGGATGGTGCAATTGAAACGTTCGGTCCGATTGAAATAACGGCAAAACGAAATGGA
>CAZPIM010000112.1:0-7829 GCA_964586385.1 uncultured Anaerolineaceae bacterium | reverse complement strand
CCTTCAGCAAAAAATAATAACGGAATGGCAGTAACGATCCCAGTCGCCGTTAAGAGCAGCGTAGTAGTCAAACTGATATGACCGTAGGATCCCACGCCTGTAAATTCACAAAAAAGCAAATATCCAAAGGCTGGAATAAAAACACCGGCAGTTTCCAGGGTCAAACCCTGTGTGGATTTAAGCGGAGCGATTTTTTTTAGTAAACCATAGGTACCAAATGTTATTGCTAAAACAATGGCAATCCATGGCAGAGATCCGTGTTGAATCGTCAAATAAGTAACACCAATGGCTGCCATGATCACCGGAATCTTCTGCAGTGGGCGAAGTTTTTCTTTCAAAACCACCACGCCTAAAATTACACTGATTAATGGATTGATAAAATAGCCTAAACTTGTTTCAATGATGAACCCTGCATTGACACCCCATACATAGGTTAACCAATTAATCGAGAGAATTAATCCTGCAAAAAAATAGAGCAAAATCACTTTTCCGGTTAATTGTTTCCATAAATCTTTCAATTTGCCAGAAATAAGGATGATAAGAAACAGAAAAATAAAAGACCAGCTTACGCGATGCGCCATAATTTGTGTGGCTGGTACTTGATGTAGAAATTTGAAATATATTGGAAAAAATCCCCACATTGCATAAGCGATAAGTACTGAAATAATTCCTTTTTTCATAATCAAATAACCAATCTGTCTTGAAATAATTGTTCAATCATACCAGATATCGATTTGCAAATAATGTGATTTTTCCAAAAGTTTCATAATCAATTCAAACACATCATATCTGCCAAAGGATGCAAAAATCGGATTTGCCAGGTAGTATAATCATCCTGTTCGTAAAATTTCTTTGAGGTTTTTCAATGAAGTCCTTAAGTTTTGTCCTTAAATCAGCTAAAAAATATACCGGTCCATTAGTCATCACTATTCTGAGCATGCTTTTCCTGGTGGGAGTCCAATTAATTGTCCCCTGGATCATTCGCTCATTAATCAACACGGTCACGGACGAAAACCTGACGCTGGATGCATTAGGAACCATTACCAGACTGGCAGTTATTGTTCTCGTCCTTTATCTGTTTCGAGCAATCCTGCATTTCTTTCGTTCCTATATGGCACATATCGCCGGATGGGGTGTTGTCGCAGATCTGCGTAAACAAATCTATAACCACCTGCAGCGTTTAAATCTGCGTTTTTATGAAGATAAACAAACCGGGCAGATGATGTCGCGGGTCGTGAATGACACAGATTTATTCGAACAGTTGATTTCACACGCCGTGCCGGATGTGATTGTCAATGTTCTTACGTTTATTGGTGTTGCGATTGTTTTGTTAAACCTCAATTGGAAATTAACCTTATTTTCGATGTTGCCAATCCCATTTGTTATTTTTTCTCTACGCATTTATGCCAAAAAAGTAAGACCGGCTTTTGTCCATCGCCAAAAAGAGTTGGGCGAATTAAATGCAATCTTAAATGATAGTATCTCCGGTATTCGTGAGATCAAAGCTTTCACGCAGGAAAAAGCATCCTATCGAAAAGTTGGTGAAAAGGTTGATCTTTACAAGCAGTCAAATCTCAGCGCATTGCGGTTGATGGCCACTTTTTCTCCGTTTGTTGAATTTACATCATCATTGGGCGTGCTGGTGGTGATTTATTTTGGAGGCAGGCTAGTCGTACAGGATGGTTTGCCCATTGCCGATTTGGTCGCGTTTTTTCTATATCTGGACTTGTTTTATCAACCGGTAAGGAATCTGAGCACTGCCTGGGAAGCCGTTCAAAATGCTTTGGCAGGAGCGGATCGGGTAAGTGATTTGCTCTCTGAGCAACCGGAACCACAAAACGTAGAAAATGCAATCCTTCTTACCAAAAAAGCAGCAGGAAATTTATCGTTTCAAAATGTCAACTTTCAATATGCAGCCGATGAATTGATTTTGGAAGAGATTAATCTGGAAATACCAGCGAAAAGTATTACAGCTTTGGTTGGTCCAACCGGTGTCGGGAAATCCACCTTGGTGAGCTTAATTCCACGATTTTACGATATCATGGACGGCTCCATCAAATTGGATGGCATTGATATTCGGGATATTCAATTGGAAAGCTTGAGACAACAAATCAGCATTGTTTTACAGGATGTCTTTTTATTTTACGGAACAGTTCGGGAAAACATCTTGTTTGGTAAACCGGAAGCAACCGATAGTGAAATCATTGCTGCCAGCCAGGCTGCCAATGCCCATGAATTTATCCTTCAACTCGCGGATGGCTATGAAACTCTGATCGGCGAACGTGGAGTAAAACTTTCTGGCGGTCAGAAACAAAGAATTTCGATCGCAAGAGCTTTATTACGGGATGCGCCAATTCTGATCTTGGATGAAGCGACTTCTTCGGTCGATACCGAAACGGAACTTCTCATCCAGGAAGCTTTGGAACGATTAATGGTCGGTCGAACAACCATCTTGATTGCCCATCGTTTATCCACCATTTACAATGCACATCAAATTGTAGTCTTGGAGGGGAAACGGATAGCTGAGGTTGGAACGCACCAGGAGCTTATTGCTGCCGATGGTCTTTATCACCGTCTGGTAAATGTGCAAAAAAGAATTCAATCAGAAATCAATAATTGATGACATTTGGTTTTCTTGAATTGTTTTCATCTTTTTCCATCCATATGAAAACTAACCAATTTGTAAGCAAAGATGATAAAGTCATTGACACAAATCAATTAAGTTGTGATATACTCATCAAGCCTGTAATTAGGGCTAGTGTGCAATTGCCGCCTGACCTTATTGTCAGCGGCAAATTTATTTTATCCGGGGGACACTCGGAAAGTCAGGATTGTAGAAGAAGATGGGCAACAAATTGTATGTAGGTAATTTATCATACGCGACGACAGAAGAAGATCTAAAGACTCTGTTCGCCAATGCGGGTACGGTAGCTTCTGTTGAAGTGATCAAAGATCGCGAAACAGGGCGTTCGAAAGGTTTTGCATTTGTGCAAATGAGCACTGATGCAGAAGCCGAAAAAGCTATTCAAGTGGTCAATGGTCAGACTTTAGGTAATCGCGATTTACGTGTTTCAATCGCTCGTCCCCGGGAAGAAAATCGAAGCGGATTTGGTGGTCCTCGCAGAAGCGATAGTGGTCGCAGCGATGGTGGCCGCTATGATGCGCGCCGCAGTGATCGCGGTGGAGAACGTGGTGGAGATCGTGGCAGTGATCGCGGTGGAAACCGCAGCCGTGGTCCTCGAGATGGTGGTTCACAGCGTTAATCAATTAACGTTGTTATTCAAATCAAAAATTTTTTAATCAAGTAAAAGGAAGTAATAAAATGTCAGAACGTGTAACAGGTACAGTAAAGTGGTTTAATGGCTCTAAGGGCTACGGTTTTTTGGCTCGTGAAGATGGTGCGGATGTTTTCGTGCATTTTTCAGCAATTCAGGGTGCGGGTTTCCGTACTTTAGAAGAAGGCCAGAAAGTTGAATTCGTAATTGAACAAGGACAAAAAGGCCTGCAAGCCGCTGAAGTCATTATTCTCTAATTAGAAATAATTACGAATAATAAACCCCATCGCAAGGTGGGGTTTTTTCTTTAAGCAATAATTTCGATAAACTGGCGATTATTGTAAATTAGAAAAAATGGGTAGGGAGGAACTGGTTATTTGGAGAGTGAAGTGAACATTCTTTTTTGGTATTCTTCATTTAATTTTCAATATCCAACAAAAATTTGATTGAATTATTATTTTATAAGGATATGACATGGAACATATTGCATATTGTGACAAAAAAGCCAAAGAATTGGATTTGCTGCTTTGCAATAAGAAAACAATGTTAGTTCGGGGTGCAGCCGGTAGGAAATTACCCTATGGCAGGGTAAATATTGGTGAATGTGTGTATTTAGTGGAAAATGACGGAAGTGGAATGATCCAGGCCAAAGGTGATATTTGTGCAGTATTAAATTCCGAAAAATTATCTGAGGATCAAGGCATAAAACTTCTGGATGAGAATATGGAAAAATTGCAGTTAACGAAAGATCAGATAAAACGCTGGTCTGGTAAAAAATATCTCTGTTTCATTGAGCTACAGAATGTTGTCACCATCACCCCTTTCTCTTTCAAACGATCGAGTAACATGGATGATTGGATTACTTTAAATTCAATTGAAGAAGTTGCTATACCTTGAGAGACTTTTAGCAAACATAATGTTAGGGGGATAAACCATCCAAAAGCAATTTCCACTTGGTTGATAATATCCATAATTTCATAAACGATCAAAATCTTTGTTGATTGTAGATAATATAAAAACTATCTTAATTGTCCTAAATATGTATAATAAAACAAATCCATTAATTGGAACAACTTTCTATTTCCTGCAATATACGTTGAGCCTTGGGAAAGTTGTTTTGAAATAATTGTTTTACCACACAGGAGGTGTGGAATTATGTTTCGAAACAAAACTCTTAAGTTGTATAAGCGTTTATTCAGGCTATTGCTTCAGGTTATTTTATTAATATCACTATTAGTTCCTCAATTCACAGTTTCCGCAGATCCTGGATCATCTCTAGCATTTGATGGCAACACGGATTATGTGTATTTCGGTGAAACCAGAACAGTTTTAGGCGGAACCTCTTGGGTAAATACCATGAGTTTTAGCCTGTGGGTTAAACCTTTAGGCACTGGATTTTGTACAGTAAGTGATGTAGCGCAATGTGATTCCATTATTGGTGATCGACCCAGGTGGTGGGGTTTATCTCAAGGAACTGTGAGCGGACTCAACCGGTTATGGGTATGGAATTATGATGGCAATTATGACAGAATCGGTATTCCTTACAATCCGGGTGAGTGGATTCACGTTACCTGGGTGCATGCAAATGGAACATTAAAAGCATACAAAAATGGAGAGTTCGTTGGATCAGTTCCCAGTGGGGCGACAATTCAGCCAAATACCGGTGCAGCACCGAAATTACAAATCGGGGCTGTGATTAATAATAGTATTCGTAATTGGTCATTTCAGGGCGAATTGGATGAAGTCAGAATTTATAATCTTGAGCTTTCACAAGCCGATATTCAATCCACATTGTTTACGGAATTAAGCGGTTCTGAAAACGGTTTACGGGCATATTACAAAATGTCGAATGGCTCGGGCTTGATATTGACCGATGATTCAATTAATACATTCGATGGTCAATTCAGAGATGGAATTCCGAATGTTACCGATGGAACTTTCCCGGTTTGGGTTTCCTCTACTGCATTCGATAGACCATTGGCAAGGGAAATTAATCAGACAACCAATGAGGATACTCCTCTGGTGATTGCATTGCTTGGGCAGGGAGTGCCAGGTGCTTCGTTGACATATACAGCATCCAATCCAATCAATGGGAGCATTCAAATTGACGGGTCAAATTTGACTTTCACTCCAGCACTTCATTTTCTAGGTGTGGAGACTTTCACCTATCAAACATGGGCAAATGGAATTTCCTCAGCACCTGCAACCATACGCATTACAGTCATTGCGGGGAATGATGCACCAATTGCGAATAACCAGAGTTTAAATCTGGATGAAGACACAAATGTTTCTGGTGTGTTGATTGCCAGTGATATGGATAATGATCCTTTGACATTTAGCATTACCACACAGCCAATACATGGTTTGCTTTCCGGGACATTGCCGAATTTTATCTATACTCCGAATCCCAATTATTCCGGACCAGATAGTTTTAGCTTCAAAGCTAACGATACACATGTGGATAGTAATGTCGCAACCGTATCGTTAACAATCCTGCCTGTCAATGATGTTCCTTTGGCAGACTCGAAAGAACTGACTACACCAATGGATGTCTCGATTCCGGTTACCTTATCGGGTTTCGATGTTGAAAACGCACCATTAACCTTCTCCGTCATGAGTAATCCGGTCAATGGTAGTTTAAGCGGTACTGCACCAAATCTTACCTATACACCGAATAATGGATTTGTCGGTACAGATAGCTTTACTTACACAGCATTCGACTCATTGGCAACCAGCCTTGAAGCGACTGTCACTATTCAGGTTACTGCCGGAAATCAGGCTCCTGTCGCAAATGATCAAACAGTTGGTACAAATGAGGACTCAAACCTGGTATTAACTTTGACTGGAAGCGACCCGGAAGCGCAACCAATTGTTTTTACAGTTTTGTCTCAACCTGCCCATGGATCGCTAATCGGTTCTGCACCTTCGTTTACCTATCGACCGAATGCGAATTTCAATGGTTCTGACAGTTTTACATTCAAGGTGAATGATGGGCAAAGTGATAGTAATGTTGCGACTGTCTCAATCATGGTCAATTCAGTCAATGATGCACCACTGGCAAATAACCTTTCGATTAATACAACTGTAAATCAAGCTGCAGGGATCGTCTTATCAGGTTCGGATATTGAAAATAGTCCATTGACATTTATCCTGGTGTCAAACCCGCAACATGGCAGTCTTTCCGGAACACAGCAAAACCTAACCTACACACCTGCTACGAATTACAGCGGGTCTGATTCATTCACTTATCGTGTCAATGATGGTGGTTTGGATAGTGCTGTAGCGACGGTTAACATCACGATTTCTTCTGGTAATTTACCTCCCATTGCGAATGCACAGAATCTTGTTATGGCTGAGGATTCAACCATTTCGATCATTTTAACTGGGTCTGATCCGGAAGGATCGCCATTGACATTTTCATTTCTTTCTCCACCAACACGTGGGAGCATCTTTGGAACAATCCCAAACATGACCTATGATCCTTATGATAACTACAATGGAACAGACTCTTTTATCTTCAGAGTTTGGGATGGTGTGCAATGGAGTCAGCCTGCAACGATCAACATTCAAATAACTGCAGTGAATGATGCACCGCGCGCTTTAAACCAATCTGTTCAAACTCCTAAAAATACCTTTCTTGACATTCAATTAACCAGTACGGATGTCGATGGGGATTTGATTACCTATTCGATATTTGCTTCACCTTTGAATGGTACTTTGGGAACGATCGACCCGGTGACGAAAATTGTGCGCTATACTCCCAATCCAAACTTTACCGGTACAGACTATTTTCGTTTTGTTGCCACCGATGGAAGTTTGACTAGCAGGCCGGCTATCATTAGCCTGACGATTACCAATTAATTCATTTCTAACAAAACTATCATATTCTGTTTAACCTAATCACCTCACTGAAAAGTGAGGTGATTTTATTTGGTAGATGATTCAAAAATTACTATTACACAAAACTGCAAGTAAGAAATTAATTTAAGACTGGATGTAAAGCCGATCTTGCACTGGATGGAAGTACAGGGAAAATCTAAAAACAATCCTGTATCCTATCTGTGGATCTTAATTAATTTCAATTTTCATTGTGTTAATGAATTTTTAAACCCAATTTTTTACCAAGAGGTGAATTATGCCTTCAAAATCAATGATTATCATTGGCGCAGGAGTAGCGGGTCTGTGTACGGGAATTTATGGGCAAATGAATGGTTATCAAACCCATATTTTTGAAAAAGAAAATAATTCTGGCGGTTTATTAACCACATGGAAACGAAAAGGTTATTTAATTGATTTGTGCATTCATTGGTTAGTAGGTTCAGGTCCCGGTATATTCCTCAACCGATATTGGAATGAAATCGGTTTACTAGATGCGCATCAGTTTTATCACCATGATTGTTATGAGGTTTATCAGGGAAGCGATGGACGCAGGTTGACGCTTTTTTGTGATCCGGATCGACTGGAACACCATATGCTTGATCTGGCTCCTGGTGATGCTATTGCAATCCGGGAATTTATTTCCGGGATGCGATTCGGACGGGATTTCAATCCCCC